>JASHOO010000105.1 GCA_030041035.1 Bryobacteraceae bacterium
TTCGATCTTCTGTTCGGGCAGCCGCCCGAGGAGACCCTGGACTCACGTTGGCGCGGATTGCTGAAGCGGTGGCAGATTCGGCTTTGGGCGCGAGGCGGGATGATGCGCCTGATGCCATACACCATTGACGTTCGCTAACTTCAGGGTGTGAAAAAATTGCAGAAAAATATTGCGGCTGCGCGTGGTGCTGCGTCATATTGGACACAGGCGCAGTAACTGCATGTAGAGCGCATCACATCCGGCAATTGAGGACCAACGCCCGTGTCGCGCTCGGGCAAGGTTGTGCGCCCGGAAGTCACGGATGGCGGAGTCGATCCTCTACTTTACCGAGCTGGTGGGGATGCCGGTGCTGGATGTCAAAGGGCGGCGAATCGGCCGTGTGCGCGACGCCGCGCTGGTGCCTTTGGTGCATCCGGCGCGCATCGACCGCTTTCTGGTGGGTGGGGGTTGGGCATGGCTCACCATCCGTTATGACCAGTTGGCTTCGATCTCGCTCGAAGGGATCCGCCTCAAAGACGAAGTTCTGACTCCCTACCATTCCGATGAGTACATGCTGCGGATCGGGCGGGATCTGCTCGACCAGCAGATCATTGACGTAAACGGCCGGAAGGTGGTTCGCGTGAACGACGTCACCTTCGAGGTGCGGAGCATCAACGGGGGCGGGAACGGCAACGGAGCCAACGGGAGCGTACGGGACTGCTTGTGGATTCTTGAGGTGGATGTTGGGGTGCGCAGTATTTTGCGCAGGCTGCTGCAAGGGGTCTTGCCGCCGGCGTGGGTCCGCAGGCTGCAGCGGCCGATCCCGCCGCACTCGATCCGATGGGAGTTCTGCAACATTGTCGAACCGGACCCGCAGCGGCGGCTGCGGCTCAACATTTCGCACGAGAAGCTGGAGAAGATCCACCCGGCCGATCTAGCCGATATTGTCGAAGAACTGGGACAGGCCGAACGCGAAGCGATTTTCGAGAGTCTGGACAGCGAGGTTGCGGCGGAAGCGCTATCCGAGGTCGATCCCAAACTGCAGGCCAGCATTCTGGAATCGATGGAGCCGGAGAAAGCCGCGGAAATCGTGGAGGAGATGTCGCCGGACCAAGCGGCCGACGTGCTAAACGAGCTGGAAGAATCGGCCTCGGAGGAGATCCTCGATGAGATGGAGGTGGCGCCGGAGTCAGAGGTTCGCGAGCTGCTGGAGTTCGAGAGGGACACGGCCGGCGGCATGATGAACACGGAATACATCACGCTGAACGAAGACGCCAGGGTGGAAGACGCGCTGACGGCGCTGCGGGGCAACGAGGAGCAGCTCGAGAGCCTGAACTCGCTGTTCCTGATGGATGCGCAGGGACGTCTGACCGGCGCCGTGCCGCTGGCGCGGCTGTTCGTGGCCACGGGAGCAACACCACTGCGCCAGCTCGCTGCCGGGACTTTGATTTCCGCTACGGTCAATGATCCGCAGGACGACGTAACAGAGCTATTCGACAAATACAACCTGCTGGCGCTCCCCGTAGTGGATGAAGACAACCGGATAGCGGGTGTAATCACGGCGGACGATATTATCTCCGTGCTGAGGCACAAGTGATGGATCCTGATGCTGAAAACCTGGCGCGCGCGGATCATGGTTTTCCTGGCCGTTCTGGGGCCGGGGTTCATCACCGCCAACGTCGATAACGACGCCGGCGGCATCTACACCTATTCCCAGGCGGGCGCGCGCTGGGGCTACCTTTCACTCTGGACGCTCATCCCCATCACCATAGCGCTGATCCTGGTACAGGAAATGTGCTCGCGCATGGGCGCGGTCACGGGCAAGGGGCTCTCGGACCTGATTCGCGAAGAGTTTGGGCTGCGCGTCACTTTCGTCATGATGGCGCTGCTGGTGCTGGTGAATCTGACCAACGTGATGGCGGATTTCGCAGGAGTTGCCAGCTCGCTTGAGCTGTTCCATGTCCCGCGATATATCTCAGTACCCATCGCCTCGGTGGCGATCTGGTTTCTCATTGTCAAGGGGAGCTACAAGAGCGCGGAGAAGATCTTCCTGTTCGCGTGCCTGCTGTACGTGGCGTACATCATCTCCGGATTTCTGGTGAAGCCCAACTGGACCGAAGCCGCGATCTACAGTTTTAAACCGACGTTGATGCTGGATCGGGACTACATTGAGATGCTGATCGGCCTGGTCGGCACAACGATTGCGCCGTGGATGCAGTTTTACCTGCAGGCGGCCGTTGTGGAAAAGGGGATCACGATCAAAGAATACGCGGAATCGCGGGTGGAAGTGATTATCGGCTGCATTGTCACCGACGTGGTGGCTTTCTTCATAATCGTGGCCTGCGCGGGCGCCATCTGGTCGAACGGTGCGCGCGATATTGAGAGCGCCGCGGAGGCGGCGAAGGGGCTGGTGCCTTTCGGCCAGTACGCCTACCTTCTGTTCAGCGCAGGGCTATTGAACGCTTCGGTGTTTGCGGCGTGCATTCTACCGCTCTCGACGGCGTACTCGGTTTGCGAAGGGCTGGGGTTCGAATCCGGCGTAGATAAGAGGTTTGAGGAAGCGCCTATGTTTTACTGGCTGTATACGCTGCTGATCGTTATCGGGGCGGCGGTGGTATTGATTCCGAGTTTTCCGCTGGTGCGGATGATCCTGTTCTCGCAGGTGATTAATGGCGTATTATTACCTATCGTCCTGATTTTTATGATTCTGCTGGCCAATAATCGACGCATTATGCAGGAGTGGGTGAACTCGAGGTTCTACAATCTGGCCTCGTGGATTACGGTGGTGGTAATGATCGGCTTATCGCTGGCTCTTGCGGGGATCAGCGTACGGAGCCTGTGAACGGTCATGATGGACGAACAAAACTTCAAGAAACGGGCGGATGACGCGCTCACCTCGCTACATCGTGCGCTGGTGTCCGCGGCGGACGATTACGGGTTCGACGTGGACTTGAATGCCGGCGCCCTTGGAGTGGAGTTCGAAGATCCGCCGGCGAAGTTCGTCATCAGCCCCAACACTCCGGTGCGGCAGATCTGGGTCTCAGCGCACGCCAAAAGCTACAAGCTCGACTGGGACATTGTCGAGAACGCGTTCGTACATGCGGAGTCCGGCGACACGCTCAAGCAACTCGTCGAAAAGGCCATCAGCAAGCAACTCAAAGAAGAAGTGACCCTGTAGTGCCACGCAGCCGCTCCGATCAGGAAGACCTCCGGCGGTTCGGTTACGCCCAGGAGCTTTTCCGTTCCATGGGCGGCTTCTCGAACTTTGCGATTTCGTTCTCGATCATCTCGATTCTGACGGGAGCGGTAACGCTTTACGGCTACGGGTTGGAAATGGGCGGGCCGCTAGAGATGACACTGGGGTGGCCGCTGGCGACGCTGTTCACGCTGACGGTGGCGGCGAGCATGGCGGAGTTGTGCTCGGCGTATCCGACGGCCGGCGGCATGTACCACTGGGCGGCCGATTTGGGAGGCCGCGGCGCGGGCTGGCTGGTGGCATGGCTGAATATTTTCGGCCTGATCGCGGCACAGGCGGGCATCAACTACGGGTGCGCACAATTTATTCTGCCGTTCCTGGGCTTAGACTCGACCACGCGCAATCTGTTTCTGATGTTTGCGTTCATCCTGATTACGCAGGGCGCGTTGAATCATTGGGGTGTCAAGCTGGTGGCCATTCTCAATGACTTGAGCGTGACCGTGCACATTGTGGGAGTAGCCGCGCTGGTTGCCGCCTTGCTGTTTCTGGCCCCGAAGCAGCCAGTCGGATTTCTGCTGCAGGGTGTGAACAGCAACGGGCGCTCGGTTTACTGGTGGGCCTTCACATTGGGCCTGCTGCAAGCGCAGTGGACGTATACCGGATTCGATGCATCGGCGCACATGGCCGAAGAGACCGAAGATCCCAGGCGGCATGCGCCCTGGGGCATCGTGTTGTCTGTCGCGATATCGGGCGTGGTGGGATATCTGCTACTCGTTGCGCTGACGCTCGCCATTCGCAGTGTGCCGGCCGTGCTGGGCGCAAAAGATGCGGCCGGCAATTCCGTTCCTGCAGTGATTGCGATTCTCACGGCTGCTCTGGGCGCCAAGGCCGGCAATGCGATGGCTGCGCTGGCGTCCATGGCGATGTGGTTCTGCGGGCTGGCGTGTATCACTTCGGCTTCGCGAGCGCTGTATTCGCTGGCACGCGACGAAGGCACGCCGATGGCACGCCTGATGCGCGCCGTCAATTCCAGGCACGGGACGCCGGCACCGTCCATTTGGGCGATCGTGCTGGCATCGATTGCCGCGATGCTGTGGACCAAAGCGATCCCCGTGGTGACGTCATTGAGCACTGTAGCACTTTACCTGGCATACATCATTCCAGTGGTACTGGGGTTGCGCGCTCGCCGCGCGGGATCAGACTGGCCTTCGGCAGCGGTTTGGAGCCTGGGGCGGTTCGGTCCAGCGATCAATGTTGCCGCAGTTGCCTTCGCGGTTTTCATATCCTTGGTGCTCGTAATGCCACCAAATCAGCTTGCCGGCGAGACCCTGGTCGGCCTGCTGATCGGCCTGGGGATTCTGTACGTGGCCATTGTGCGCCGACGTTACCAGGGGCCGAAATGGAGCCATCACGAAACCGCCATGCGAGAATCGAACCTATGAATGTGATCAGACTCGCCGGGCCTGCCGGGTCCGTGAGATCGATCTGGGTGGCGTTCAGATGACGGTTGAGGAAGTTCAGAAACTGCTCGAACAGAACGAAGTCAAGCGTATCAAGCTGGGCGCTTACGACATCGACGGTACGCTTCGCGGCAAGTACATCAGCAAAGAGAAATTTAATTCGGCGGTGCAGTCGGGCCTGGGATTCTGCGATGTCATCTTCGGTTGGGACATCGCCGATGTGCTTTACGATAACGTCCGGTTCACCGGCTGGCACACGGGCTATCCCGACGCGCATTGCCGGATTGCTCTCGATACATTTCGCCTGATTCCGTGGGAGCCCGGAACCGGATTTTTCTTAATGGATTTCGTGACCCGCGACGGGCAACCGCTTCCCATTGCGCCGCGGCAGGTGCTCGAACGGGTAGTGGCTCGTGCCGCTGAGCGGGGTTACACGCCGTACTTTTCCGCCGAATACGAATTTTTCTTCTTTCGCGAGACGCCCGACAGCTTGCGCTCTAAACATTACCGGGGCTTGACTCCTCTGACGCCCGGGATGTTCGGGTATAGCGTGCTGCGTGCATCGGCGAACTCCGGCCTGGTTTTACAGATGCTGGACCAACTGCCGGCGTTCAACTGCGCGATCGAGGGCCTGCACACGGAAACCGGACCGGGCGTGTATGAAGCAGCGATCGCCGTGGACGAAGCCGTGGCCGCGGCTGACAAGGCGGGGTTGTTCAAGACAGCGGTTAAGGAAATCGCCGCGCGTCAGGGCCTGGTCCCCACATTCATGGCGAAGTGGAACCCCGATCTTCCAGGATCGAGCGGGCACCTGCACCAGAGCCTGTGGGACAGCGAAAAGCACAAGAACCTGTTTCACACTTCTGACGGCATGTCCGCCCTGATGCAGCACTACATTGCGGGCCTGGTGGCGAACCTGCCCGAGCTGGCCGCTGTCATCTGCCCGACCATCAATTCGTACAAGCGCACGGTGCCGGGTGCGTGGGCTCCGGTCAATGCAACGTGGGGAGTCGATAACCGCACCACATCGGTGCGAGCGATTCCGGGCAGCAGCAAGTCCACGCGGATCGAACTGCGCCTGGCGGGCGCGGACATCAATCCATACCTGGCGATGGCCGCATCGCTGGCCGCGGGGCTCGACGGCATCGAGCGCCAGCTCGCTCCGCCGCCACCCACGGTCAACGCGTACGCCGGCAATGCCGCTCCGCTGCCGCGCACGCTCGCCGCCGCCACCAGGCTGTTCCGTGAGAGCGCCATGGCCCGGCGCTGGCTGGGTGATGAATTCGTGGATCACTACGCCGCCACGCGCGAATGGGAGGTGCGGCAATTCGAAAAAGCGGTAACGGACTGGGAGCTGGCCAGGTATTTCGAATCGGTGTAGGCGCATCGTGATATTTTGGCTGTTCCCATGGATCTTTCGACCTTTTCTTTTCCGACCACGATCATCTTCGGCGCCGGCTCGGTGAGCCGCCTTCCCGATGAGCTGAAGAAACGTAAAGTGAGCCGGCCGCTGCTGGTGACAGATGCCGGCATCCGGCGCACTCCTGTGTTCGAACTCGTGAATCAGCTTGTGCCGGGCGCTGTAGTATTTACAAAAGTCGATCCCAATCCCATCGAGCAGAACGTGCTTGACGGTGCAGCGTCTTATAAACAAGCCGGCTGCGATGGAATCATCGCACTCGGAGGCGGCTCGCCGCTCGACGCGGCCAAAGCGATTCGTCTGCTGGCCACGCACGAAGGACCACTAGCCGGCTACGACGACATGCTTGACGGTTCGAGCCGCATCGCCTCCAACCTTCCTCCTTACATCGCCATCGCTACCACGTCGGGAACCGGGAGTGAAGTCGGGCGGTCGGCGGTGATCACCATCAAAACGACCAATCGCAAAACGGTCATCTTCAGTCCATATCTAATTCCATCGGTCGCACTCGCCGATCCCGAGTTGACGCTCGACCTGCCGCCGCACATCACGGCAGGCACGGGTATGGACGCGTTCACGCACAACATCGAGGCGTATCTGGCCAAGGGGTATCACCCCATGTGCGATGCCATTGCGCTGGCCGGCGCCAAGCTGGTATGGGACAATTTGCCGCGCGTGATGGAACAACCGCACGATCTCGAAGCGCGGTCGAACATGATGATGGCCGCCATTATGGGAGCGGTGGCGTTTCAGAAAGGCCTGGGCGCGGTGCACTCGCTGGCGCATCCGCTCTCGACTGAGTGCGGCATGCATCATGGAACAACGAATGCGATTCTCTTACCCGCGGTTCTGGAATACAATCAGTCTGCCGTGCCAGAACGCGTCGCTCATCTGGCGGCACTCTTTGACGGCAGTGACGCTGCCGAGCGCGTCCGAGAACTCAACCGCAAGGTCTCGATCCAACCGCGCCTCCGCGATTGGGGTGTGTCAGAAACGATTCTTCCGGCACTTGCCGACAAAGCTGTACAGGACGGCTGCCACCAGTTCAACCCGCGTCCTTGCACGCGGGAAGATCTGCTCGAACTTTATCACCGGGCGTATTGAGTTTTTGGGCAGCGTGCATTCAACGGGCGTTGTTACAATGGCTATTTCATGCAGGTTTTACAAGCGGGTCAGCACAAGTTCATTTACCTCGAACTCGACGCGGATACCGTCACGAACGTAGCCCGGCAAGCCGGGTTCGAGATCAAGGTTCAAGACGGCCCGCGCAGCCTTGTAGCGGACTTGACCGCTCCTGCGCGCCAGTCTCCGCTGCTGCTGTTCGATGCCGCCGATCCGGCAAATCTCGGATGGTTTTCGCGCTGCCAGTTCTACGTAGAGGGACGCACGGGCGCGGTGATGCAAACCCCCATGACGCTCGCCAACCAGTTCGACCGCAGTGGAAAACCTCATGCGCACTCGGTGCGGCTGACGATCACCAAAGAACTGCCGGCGACCTATCGCCTGCCGGGCAACAAACCGTTGACCGAGCAGGTGCTCTATGCGCTTCTCTACAATTTCTTGAATGCGCTCACGCGGACCGGTGTTGCCGTGTGCGGTGCGTCTGCGGTCAGGCCCCTGGCCGGCCGCACGGAAAGCTGACGACCCGGATCAAGTGGCGGCGTGTGCCACTGCCGCTTCCACCTCCTGCTGATATTGAGCCAGCAGTTCCGGCGTGGACGCCTCGAAACGCAGCACCAGCACCGGTTGGGTGTTCGACGCGCGCACAAGCCCCCATCCGTGCGGGAACAGAATGCGCACGCCATCCACGTCGACCGTTCGGTGTGTCTTGCGGAACCGTTCGCTCACGCGGCGCACGACTTCGAACTTTCGGTCATCTGCGCAGTCAACGCGGATCTCCGGCGTAGCCACCGTCCTGGGCAGATTGGCCAGTTGTGCCGAGAGCGGCTGGCCCGAATTCGCCACGATCTCCATCAGGCGGCACGCGGCATACAACGCATCGTCGAAACCATAGTACCGATCCGCGAAAAACATGTGACCGCTCATCTCGCCGGCAAGTTCCGCGCGGGTCTCTTTCATTTTGGCCTTGATGAGCGAATGGCCCGTTTTCCACATGATGGGATTTCCGCCACAGCGCCGAATATCGTCGTACATGGTTTGCGAGCATTTGACCTCGCCGATAAATGTGGCGCCGGGCTTGCGGGTCAGGATTTCACGCGCATAAATTATCATGAGCTGGTCGCCGTAGACCACAGTGCCCTGGTCATCGATGGCGCCGATGCGGTCCGCATCGCCGTCGAACGCAATGCCCAGATCCGCCTGCTGGGTTCTTACGGTTTCCACCAGCTGCGCCAGGTTCTTGGGAACGGTGGGATCGGGGTGATGATTCGGGAAGCGGCCATCCATGTCGAAAAAGAGCTCGGTGGCCTCGCAATTCAGTTTCTGGAAGATACGATGCATGGCAGGCCCAGCGGTTCCGTTACCGGCGTCGGCCACCACCTTCACCCGCCGCGGGAACTGAAACTGCGCGCTGATCTCATCGACGTACGGCGAGACGATGTCCACTGACTTCTGTGATCCCTGTCCCTGCGTGAAATCGCTTCGCTCGATTATCCGGCGCAGTTCCCGGATTTCGTCGCCATGAATCGTCGAGGCTCCTGAAACCACTTTGAAGCCGTTGTACTCGGCGGGATTGTGGCTGCCGGTAATCATCACCGCGCCCCCGGCTTTGAGATGGAAGACGGAGTAATAGAGCAGGGGGGTGGGAACCACCCCGACGTCCGTAACGTGGCAGCCGCTGGCCACGAGGCCTTGCATTAGCGCGTTCCGCAATCGGGTGGAACTCAGGCGGCAGTCGCGGCCGAGGTTGACGTTTTTCCCGTTCTTGCGCTGCAAATAAGTACCGATGGCCTTGCCTAGCTCGATGATTCCGGGGTCGAGCAGCTCCTCGTCCGCAATGCCGCGGATATCGTATTCACGAAAAATGGTGGATTTCAGCATCAAAAGGCAGTATAGCGTGAGGGCGGCGCCGCTCCGGGCCATGCCGCGCGCTACAATGGCACTGGGATGAAGGCCCCTCTTACCACCCCGCCGGGCTCCGCCAAACGTACCTTTACGACCATCAGCGGCGTACCCGTCGAGCCCTGCTACGGCCCCGAGCACCTGGGAAATCTTGATCCCGCGCGTGATCTTGGCGAGCCGGGCCGGTTCCCGTACACGCGCGGCATCCACGAAAGCATGTATCGCGGCAAGCTCTGGACCATGCGCCAGTTCTCTGGCTTCGCCACGCCGGAAGAGACCAATCGCCGTTATCACTACCTGCTCGAACAAGGCCAGACCGGGCTGTCGGTTGCTTTCGACCTGCCGACCCTGATGGGCTATGACGCCGACCACATGCTCGCGGAAGGTGAGGTCGGCAAATGCGGCGTGGCCATCAGCTCGCTCGAGGACATGGAGACCCTGTTCCGCGGTATCCCGCTCGGAGATGTCACCGTTTCCATGACCATTAACTCGCCCGCGGCAGTTGTGTGGGCCATGTATCTGGCGGTCGCGGAAAAGCAGGGGGTGGATTGGAAGCAGCTTTCGGGCACCATTCAGAACGACATCCTCAAGGAATACATCGCGCAGAAGGAGTACATCTATCCTCCGCGCCCTTCCATGCGGCTGGTCACCGATACGATCGAGTTCTCGGCCCGGCATACGCCGCGCTTCAACCCGATCTCAATCAGCGGGTATCATATCCGCGAGGCAGGCTCGACGGCTGTGCAGGAGTTGGCTTTCACCCTGCGCGATGGCATCGAATATGTCGAATGGGCGCTCGAACGCGGTCTCGCCGTCGACGAATTCTCGCCTCGTCTCAGTTTCTTCTTTAACGCGCACAACGATTTCTTCGAGGAGATCGCCAAGTACCGGGCTGCGCGAAAAATCTGGGCTTACACGATGCGCGACCGCTTCGGAGCGAAAGACGAGCGGAGCCTCAAGCTCCGTTTCCATGCGCAGACGGCCGGTTGCTCCTTGACCTGGCAGCAGCCGTACAACAACATCGTGCGGACCACCATCCAGGCGCTGGCCGCGGTGCTGGGCGGATGCCAATCATTGCACACCAATTCGCTCGACGAAGCCTACGCCCTGCCCGGCGAGCACGCCGTCACCATCGCGCTGCGCACGCAACAGGTGATTGCCTATGAATCCGGCGTGACCGCCGCGCCCGACCCGCTCGGGGGTAGCTACTTTCTGGAGCGGCTGACGCTCGATTCCGAAGTGGCTGCGCAGGATTATATTCGTCGCATCGACGAGATGGGCGGCATGATCGCGGCCATCGAGAAGAATTTCCCTCAGCGGGAGATCGCCAACGCCAGCTATCAGTACCAGCAGGCGGTCGAGCGCGGCGAGAAGCGGATTGTCGGTGTCAACGCATTTGCGTCGGATCGCGAAGAACCGATCGAAATCCTGCAAATCGACCGGGGCGCGCAGGTCCATCAGGCCGGCAAACTGGCGACGTTGCGCCAGAAGCGTGATAATATGCGTGTGAGGGCTTGCCTGGACGCTCTCAAGCGAACCGCCGAGGGCGACGGCAATACGATGCCCGATATTTTAGACGCGGTTCGCGCCTACGCAACGCTGGGCGAAATTTGTGAGGCCTTGCGAGCAGTCTTTGGCTCGTACCAGGAAACGAGCCTCGTTTGATTCATGGCAGCGCCCATCCGAGTGCTTGTGGCCAAGCCGGGCTTGGACGGTCACGATCGCGGTGCGAAAGTCATTGCGCGCGCTCTGCGTGACGCCGGCATGGAAGTGATCTATACCGGCTTGCGGCAGACGCCGGAAATGATTGTAAGCGCGGCCCTTCAAGAGGATGTGCAGGTCATCGGCTTGTCGATTCTCTCGGGAGCCCACAACGCCATTGTGCCGCGCGTGCTCGAGCTGCTTCGGGAAAAGCAGATGGGCGACGTAAGGGTAGTAGTAGGCGGTATCATTCCAGATGAAGATGCCGCCGAGTTGAAGCGCCAGGGCGTCGCAGCGGTGTTCCAACCGGGAGCTTCGCTCGAAGAGATCGTGGGCTTCATCCGTTCG
The DNA here is from genome assembly GCA_030041035.1 of Bryobacteraceae bacterium. Classification (GTDB taxonomy): domain Bacteria; phylum Acidobacteriota; class Terriglobia; order Bryobacterales; family Bryobacteraceae; genus QHXW01. The sequence continues at coordinate 11,126 of JASHOO010000105.1, forward strand.
AGCGTGGCCGCATAAGGCGCGTTCAGGGTCCATCATGAGAAGACAGGAAATGGAAGAAAAGTACAAAATCGCCGTATTCATCGACTTCGATAACATCGAGATCGGCGTCAAATCCACTCTACAGCGCGAGTTCGATGTAGCCGCCGTGCTCGACGCGCTGAAAGAGCGCGGGGAAATCGTTACCAAGATCGCCTACGCTAACTGGGGCAGGCAAGACACCTTCACACGCGAACTCTCGGAGCACGCGGTGCAGATGGTGCAGCGCGACCCTTCGCCGCGGGGCGATAAGAATGGGGCCGACATCAATCTGGCGCTGGACGCGCTCGAAATGGCCTTCACCCACGATCACATCAACGCCTTCGCGATCGTCAGCGGCGACAGCGATTTCATCGCGCTGGTCAACAAGCTGAAACAGTACGACAAGCGCGTGTTCGTGGTCGGAGGGCGGGCGTTCACGTCGACCATTCTGCAGAAGAATTGCCACGAGTTCATCAGCTATGAATCGTTGCTGCTGGAGACGCCGAAGCACAGCCGCGGCCCCCAGCAGCCTCAGCCGCAAACGCAAGGGCAGTTTCAGAACGGGCCGCCTGCCGAGCGGCGCGGCGGAGGACGCCGGCCACCGCCGCTGGAACTCACGCAAGCCATGCCTCTGGTCGAACGCGCCCTCCAGGTGCTGGAGCGGCGCGAAGTGCGGCCGCAGCTGGGCTTGCTCAAATCCACCATGCTGCAACTCGACTCCACCTTCAGCGAGAAGGCCTACGGCGCCGGATCGTTCACGGATTTCGTCGAGAAACTGCAAAAGGCGGATCTGGTCGATGTCACTGGCGGCGAAGGCCGCTACATGATCAAGCGCAAAGGCGAGATGGCCGCCGAGCAGGCCAGCGCTGCCAAGCCCGAAGAAGCGCTTCCCGTGCTGCGCGACATACTGGAGACGCACCGTCTCGAAGTCGACAACGGCGCCCTCGCCGACGATCTCGCCTCCTGGGTGAAGGACGAACAGCCCGATTTCGATTGGAAGAAATATGGCTTCCAGGAATTCGGTGAGTTGCTGAACTACGCGCAGGATAAATCTGTCGTGCGCGTAGAGCCCGACGAAGAGAAGGGCCTCATGGTGTACCTGGGGGCGGAATTCCACCCGCCCGCCGTGCCGGAGGCGGAAGTCCCGGTGATCAGCGACGAACAGCCTACCGAGGAGCCCGCTCCCACCATCGCCGGCGAGCCGCTCGAGAAGGTGACCAAGGCGCGCCGTCCGCGCCGCAAGCCTGCGGCCGTGGGCGAGGGCCAGGGAATGTCGAGGCGCTCACCGCGCACCCGCAGAAGCTCGCGTCCCGCGCGCCGCCCGCGGGGTGTGCAAACCGAAACGCCATCCTCGGACTAGGGAACGCTGCTACCTTTCGCTTAACGCGCTTTGCTTGCGCTGGTACGGCGTCTTGAGATACTTGGCGGCTACATCCTGCGCACCCTGGGTGTTATCGCGCGTGCGTTGTGCCAGCTGGTATTCGTTCACCGCGCGTTCCCGCTGTCCGGTAATATCGAAAATCTCTCCCAGATTGATGTGCGACCACACCTCCACCCACTTGGGATCGAGATCGCCATTCAGCGCCTCGCGGAATGAGTTGGCAGCCGACTGGAAGTTGTTTTGCAAGAAGAACACCTCAGCGATGCGGTAATGCGCCATGGAGCTGTTTCGCTTCGTTTCCAGCGCCTTCTGATATTCCTTCAACGCCTCCCCGAACTCGCTGATCTCCTGGAACTGCTCTCCGCGCCGGATCGCCACCGCTACCCGCATGTTGTCGGAGTAGCGCAGCAGGTGGCCGTTCGGATCGATCACCACGGACTTCGGCTTGCCGAACGTGTCGACCGAGAATTCCGACGAAGTTCCCACCACCTCGATGCGTTTCTCCTCAGGATTGCCTTCGGTTTCGATCTTCAGTTCTGCGGGCATCCGGAAGGTATCGAGGTCCTGAGACACCTTCCCCATGACGCGGAATCCTTTCTGCGTCCGGAAAATCGTGTATTCCAGCTTGAACTCGGGCGCACTGCTCGATTCGATCCATTCGATGAAAAAGTAGCCTAGGTTCTCCTGGGAAACCGCCTCCGCAGTCTTCTTGAAATCCTCGGTGGTCACCGCTTTCCAGGCAAAGTCCTTCACATATTGCTTGAGAGTTTCGAAGAACTTCGCGTCCCCCAGGTCGAAACGCAGCATGTTCAGCACGGCCGCGCCTTTGGAGCCCGTCAGCGCCCACAGCTCGGGCGAATAATCCTCCAGCCGCGACGCCTGGATGATGGGAACATTGTCAACGGTCAAGGCTTCCACTTGCACGTCGCGGGACTGCGTTTCCAGCGCTCCTGGCCCGTTGAGGTGCTCAGCGTAAAGAAGCTCCGAGTACGCGGCGAACCCGTTGGCCAGCCAGAGGTGGTTGCGCGTTGCAGGGGACATGAGGGCATGCCACCACTGGCGCGAGACCTGGTTGGAAAGCAGCTTGGCGTTGACGTCGCGACCGATGCCCCGGGGATTCAGAAAGATCACCCCTGGCGATGAGTAGCCGTTGGGCGAGCCGTCCTCGGTTTCGACCAGCGTCAGATTGGCGTAGGGCGGCAAGCCGAACGTCGCGGTAAAGTAGGTTACGATCTTAGCCGTCTCCTGCCCGTATACATCGGCCATGGCTTGTTGATCGCCACGGAAGTAAAGGGCGGTGGTCACTCCTTCGGAATTCACCGTTCTCGGGTCACCCCGCACCACCGCGATACTGCCCGGAAAGGACTCTTCGTCGAACCGGAAGCTGTAGGTTGTCTTGTCGCCGTTGGGCTTTGAGGTCTCGAGCCCGCTGGCGATAACGCGATTGCCTGCGGCCACCGTGATATTCATCTCGGCCGAGTAGCGGTCCGTGGTGTAGCCGTTAATCGGGAACCAGCGCGCTGGATACATCAGATACGCGTAATCGTTATGAATGGCAGCAAACTTGATACCGTAGACCGGAGAATCTTCATCGCCCGTCAGACGGCCGTCGTAATCAAACGTCAGGCTTTCCGGCTTGCCCTTGGGCAAACCTTGATCGAAGTTCAGCCGGACGGTGAAATCCTGCTGCGAGCGTGACGCCGGAATCTGCCGGCCGCTCTGATCGACAACGCGCGAGACGTTGAGCGCGTTGTTGAGCTCAAAGGTCGCATTGTTTGTGTCTTCCAGTGGAGTAAACCGCACGACAACTCGGGCCGTGAGCGTCTGGGTGTTCTCATTGATTTCGGCGTTGATGACATAGTGCTCTACATCGATGCGCGAGCGCCGCTCCTGCGCCGTGAGACACGTCGCGGATGCCGCCAATACCAGGGTGATCCAAAAATTACGCAACATGTGCTGCTTGTCTTTCTAATACCAATTGTTCCACCACTGCTGCCGCCTTTTCCATAGGCCGCCCCTGGCCCGTCAGGCGGCGCGCCACTTCGGTCAGCTCCTGACGCATCCGATCCCTCGCTGCGTCATCCTGCAACAAAAACAGAGCCTCCGCTGCCAGCCGCTCGCCGGTCATCGCCGTCTGCATTAACTCGGGCACGATTCGCTGCTCTGCGACCAGGTTGACCATGGAATAGAAGGGCACCCGCACCAGCAGGCGGCCCAGCATCCAGCTCAGCGCGTTCACTTTGTAAAACGTGACCATGGGGGTGCCGGCGAGGGCGGCCTCAATCGTCACCGTGCCGCTGGCCGCCAGCGCCACGTCCGCATGGAAAATGGCGTCCCAGGTTTCGCCCTCAATGACCTGAACGGGGGCGTGACGGATGCGATCGGTAAAGAAGGCGGCGCCAGTAGTCTCCGACGCCGGCAAAAGGAAATGGGTAGCCCGCTGCCTGTAAATCCTTTCCACTGCGTCCAGCAACGCCGGCAAGTGTCGCGCCGCCTCACCTTTCCGACTCCCGGGGAGCACTGTAACCAATTGACGGTTGAGGGCTAATCTGTGTTTCCGAAAAAACTCCGCTTTTTCGAGCGAGGGCCGCATCATGCCGGCCAGGGGGTGGCCTATATATGACGCTGGAAGCCCATTCGCACGAAAAAATGGCTCTTCGAAAGGAAAAATGCACAATAGCCGGCTGATGGTCTGCCGCATCCCGCGAATTCGCCCTTTACGCCAGGCCCACACCTGCGGCGCCACGAGATATGCCACCGGTATGCCTTGTTTTTTCAGGCGCCTCGCCAGACGAAGGTGAAAGTCTGGCGAATCCGTGAGAATCGCGAGTTGTGGCCGCCGTTTTTCCGTCACCGAAACCAGCTTACGGTACTGGCGCCAGATTCGCGGCAGGTGCTCGAGAACCTCTACCAGCCCTACCACCGCCAGGCTTTCGGCTTCGATCACTGCCTCCACGCCCGCCCGCCGCATCCGCAGCCCCGCGCACCCGAAGAAGCGTGTTTCAGGCCACCGGTGCTGCAGCTCTTCGACCAGCATCGCGGCATAGCGGTCACCCGAAGCTTCTCCCGCCGAGATCAGGATATCGAGAGCCATTACAGTTGCAGTTTAGCAGCAGGCGTTTGGCAACTTCCGAGGCTCAGAGCGCTCACGTCGGTGACCGCGAACAAGGCTCAACGTAACCCGTCTGTTACAATCAGTCCATAGGGATGCCCTCCACGGAAACTGAGCGATCCAGACTCACCATAGAGGAAATTGCCAATCGCTTTCGCGGCGAGATGGTGCCCTTGGGCGGCAAGTTCTCTTATTTCACCGCGATGCCGGTGGCGGAAGAGGATTTAAAGCAATATCTCGAGGAGCCCATCGCTGCACTGCCCATAGCGATTAGCGAAATCCTGCCGCAGGTTGGGCTGCTGCTGGTCCCGTACATCGAAAAGGGGAACCACAAGGGCGGTGACATGGTCTCTTTCGACAAGCCGCCCGAGAACCGGCAGATGGTGGCCTCGCGCTTCATTTCTGATGACTCCGCTGCGCTGATCTTCGCCATTAAGGACGAGGATGTTTCCGACTACCACTATTCGTTCTATAACGCCATCGCGTCGCTGGTGGTGCGGCGCTGCCCGCCGGATATGCACGAGAATTACTTTCGGGTGCTGCGCGAAGAGCTAAAGAGCGAGGTGCACGGCGAAGTGGATGAAAAGAGTTGGCATCTGAAGCAAGGGCTGTTGCGGCGTCAGACTAACATCCGCCGTGAGACGAAGTTATTCCGTGACTATGCGGGGCAATCGTTTGAGGACACGCTGACCCTCTACCTGCACGGGATCTGCTGCGATATCGATGTGGAGACGGGCCCCCGGCAAATGCCCAGCCGTCACCTGCGAAAGCGCCTGGACTTGCTGCATTCGCTTTTTCCCCCGCCGGAAGGCTATGCGGTTTTCCCCGAAGAATTGAAGCGAAAGTAATCGTTCGCTTGTGATAGGCTCTGTGAGTATGCAAGAGACATCCCGCCGCTCTTTTCTGTTTGCTGTGGGAGGTGGAGCACCGCTTATTCTGGGGGCCGCCGACAAAGCGGGTAGCAAGAAGCCGATCCTCGGAGAAGGTGCCCATACCTACGAAGTCACGCACGATTGGGGCGAACTGCCCGCCGACATCAAGTACGGAAACACACATGGTGTGTGCGAGGACTCGCAAGGCCGCATCTACGTTCATCACACGGTGAATGCTGAGAGCGAGAGCTCCGACAGCATGGTTGTGTTCGACGCCAACGGCAGGTTCATCAAGTCTTGGGGGAAGGACTTCAAAGGTGGCGCCCACGGGTTGCACATCCGCAAAGAGGGAAGCACCGAGTTTCTCTATTTGTGCGACACAAAGCGGGGGCTAGTGGTGAAAACCACGCTGGACGGCGAGGAAGTATTCTCGCTGGGGTATCCCAGCCAGGCCGAAACTTACAGTAAACCGGGCGCCGACGGCAAGCCGATCAAGTACAGTCCGACCAACCTGGCGATCACGCCAAACGGTGACATCTATGTCGGCGACGGCTACGGCTCGAGTTACGTGAATGTGTACAACAGCCGGGGCGAATACAAGTTTACATTCGGCAGCCCGGGCAAAGAGCCAGGGCAGCTCAACTGCCCGCACGGGATCATCTGCGATGAGCGTGGCGGCCAGCCGATCATCACCATCGCCGACCGCGGCAACAACCGCATCCAGAACTTCACTCTCGAGGGCAAACACATCGAATTCGTCGGCGGTACGAACCTGCCCTGCCACTTCAGTTTCTATAGCAATGGCGACGTGGTTGTGCCGGATCTCGGCGCGCGTGTGACGCTGCTCGACCGCGACAACAAAGTGATCGTGCACCTGGGCGACGATTCCGCAGCCAATACCTGGAAGGACCTGCGCAAAGAACCTCGCGATAAATTCACTCCGGGAAAGTTCGTCTGTCCGCATGGCGCCTGCTTCGATCGCGCGGGAAACATCTTCGTGGTCGAATGGGTTGAAGTCGGCCGCGTGAGCAAATTGCGGCGTGTAGCATAAGGCGCACTCCGGTCGCATGCAAAGCTCGTGGGGTGGCATCGAGGTCAGCGATGCACATGTTCACTTCTTTTCTCACGGGTTTTTCTCTGCGCTGGCCGCGCAGTTAACGGCACGATCACCCGGAGTCCCGGCGACGGCCGAAAGCATCGCGGCACTGCTGGGCTGGCAGGCGGCTCCGCGTGAACCTGAAGAGCTCGCATCCACCTGGGCTAAAGAGTTAGATCGCCAGGGCGTGCAACATGCTGCTTTGATCGCGAGCGTTCCCGGCGATGAGTCGTCCGTAGCCGCTGCGGTTCGCTCTCATCCCGACCGGTTCTACGGCTACTTCATGGTTGACCCAACGGCGCCTGGCGCCATAGGACGGGTTCGGGCCGCGCTTGCCGGGGGGTATCTTCACTGCATCTGCCTGTTTCCGGCGATGCACCGGTATTCGGTTCAGGACGAGCGCATCCGGTCCGTGCTGGAAGCTGCCGCCGAGCGTCCCGGTGTAGGAATCTTTGTTCACTGCGGCGTGCTCACGGTGGGCGTGCGCGGCAAACTCGGGTTGCCCTCGCCTTTTGACATGCGTTTTTCGAATCCGATCGACCTGCACGCCGTGGCCCTTGCCTTCCCGCAACTGCGCTTCATCATTCCACATTTTGGCGCCGGTTATTTCCGGGAGGCACTGATGTTGTGCGATCTCTGTCCCAACGTCCACCTGGATACTTCCAGCAGCAACAGTTGGATACGCTACCAAACGGAGCCGATCGATCTTGCTGGAGTATTCCGCCGTGCCCTGGACGTGGCAGGGCCGGAACGGCTGCTGTTCGGCTCCGACTCCTCCTTTTTCCCTCGCGGGTGGCACAAGGCTATCTTTGAAGTCCAAGTGCAAGCGCTGCAACAACTTGGAATCTCCGGTGCGGATGCGCGGCGCATCTTCGGGAGCAATCTAAGGCGGATTCTAGCGAAGGTCGGGTGAGAGACTCGTAAGGAAACGCACACTTCGTCTACGAATAACCAGGATGATCGAGTATTAAATTAACAGGCGGAGCCGGGAGCTCAATCTCGGCGCCGGCAGAAACCGAACGAACAAATAATCGATGCGAGTAATCTTAAGATGGACCTGCTCGCCGGCGGGTCAAGGGGCGGACGTGCGCCTGGCGAGATTCCGGCGGGTCTTGCGTGCGGCACAACGCACCAGTGCGTATCAACCGCTTCTTGAAGGAGCCGGTCTCGGTACCCCGGAAGCGCTGGCCTCGGTAGAATCGGTGGAGCGGACACTGGAACGCCTGCCCGCGATCGACCTCGACGAGTTTTGCACCTCCCGTGCTGCATTTGAGAGCCCTGGGGGATTGCATCCAACGCCGCAGTTGTTCCGGTCCCCGCTCGAGCACACACCCAAGACGGCGATATTGATGGAGGGTTTCCAGGCATCTTCCGGAATCAAGGTCATGGCACAAAACTGGGCAAAGGGCTGAAGCGAT
>JASHOO010000106.1 GCA_030041035.1 Bryobacteraceae bacterium
CCTCGCCAGTTACGCCGGTTCTGGAAGGAATGGTTCGAATTGGGAAGCCCGCGCCTGAGCGCAAAATGGAAAAGAGCGCGTTGATCGCCTAAACTGAGCCGGAAACCTTCACACGCGGTTGGCCACTTGCGGACTTCTGTCCAATTCCTCCCTCAACCAGATTTCCAGAGAGGGCTGTTGGAAAGAGCGGACGCACCAATTGACCTAGCACGTCCGCACTGCTCACACCAGAAAACGCCGCTCAAGCCGGAACGGGAAACGTTCGAGACGAAGGATCTGATGAACCCGGCTATCCTTACGATGCGGTAGCTTCGCTACCCGGTGTCTGGGAATCGCTAAATTGGTTTTGTTACAACAATCTCCGAGGTCAAGTCGCTCGTCGTTGCATACAGTTTGGGGCTGGCGCAATCGCCACCGTCAACCTTGTCCAGTTCCTGCTGCGACAACTCTGCCTTTGATTCGTGTTCGGTGTTTTCAATCTTCTTGGTATCTTCGCTCATGGTGCCTCTCCTTTTTTGAACTCCGGGGTGCCCCTCCAAAACTTGTTGGCTGGATGCCCTCATCTTTAAGGGCGGAAAAGGCGGGTCAAAACTGTAAGTGCACAGAAAATTGTTCCTGGCTTAAACAGTTGCTGTACGATTCGCCTGGCCGCCCGGCACGGTTTCGGTGAGTTCCAGATCGGCGAGGCCCCAGCTTTCGTGGTTGAAGATAAAGGGGGAATTGGAGCGGCGCATCTGCTCGGCCCAGACAATCAGTTCCTGGTTTTCAAGCCACGGAATGCCCTTTGTGCGAAGCCGGTCGAACAGCCGTGCCTGGCCCTCCGGAGTCCACCCGGAGCCCGATCCATGCTCAATGTGGTAAATGCGCATAGGCTCCTGGAGTACTTCCTCAGGCGCGCCGCCGTGATGCGCCGCGTAACAGAAAACGGAGTCAATGTTGAAGGAGAACATGTCGAATTCCGGATACCCTCGGAGGTCTATCCAGCGCTCGCGTGCCAGCAGAGTGAAATCGCCGCAGGCGTTGGTGTGCAGAAACTCAGCAGAGGGAACGCGTGCGGCATCCGCCGGGAACAGCGATCCACGAGCGCGACGCGACTCACGGTAGCGCCGAACTCCTCCCCGGAACAGACCCGTGAAGCCACCTACGCCCAGATAGAATTCGGCCAAGCGCTGTACCCAGGGCGAAACCGGCACATCGAATTGCACCGGTGAGTCTTCCTGTGCCAGGCGAGTGATCACGTGCATCAGCGTCAACCAAAGATTGCGCGCACTGGTGGCTGACGAGTCGCGAGCCGCGGCTTCTCGAGATATGGCCCATGCACAACTGAAGACTCGCAGGTTCAAAATGCGAGGGTCATTCGGCACCGGCAAACCGCCGCCCGAGAGTTGCAAGCGGAACGACTTCAGCGCGACGTCTTCACAGCGGATTTTTACTGTAAAATGCGTGCGCCGCCTCAGTTCGGTCTCCGCAAGCACTCTTCCGCCGCTGTCAACAGCTCTCAACAAAAGCGGACCGCCTCCCGCGCTTGGTCCCGGCTCGAGCTCGAACGAAAGGAAAGACGCGTGCGGGCGGTAGGATTGGATCACAACCTCGGCATTGTTAGCGACCCAACGAAAAGGGCGGCGCGGAGACTCCAACTCTGCTCCGTACCAACCCGCACCGAAAGTGACTCCTGAGTCGCCGCTGGCAATGTCTTCACTGCTCAGCGCCCTCAGACCATCTTGCGTCAGTTTGAAGGTGCCCTCACGGGCGTTGACGCGGATCAAATGCGTCCGGCAATACGCCAGTTGCTCTTCCACGCCGGCTTCGACCGGCACATCGCTCATGACGTCGTGACGATCGATTCTGTACATTCGGCCGGGATCGAGACACCTTTTCGCCAGATATTCGACTAACTCGTCGGAGAAAATGATGTCGATATTGGTGGCCAGCACGAAGCGACCACGCGCTCGCCGGATGCCGGCGTTCTTGGCGATCATCTGGTAGAGGGGCAAGGCCTCCGCGTGTTGGTAGCGTTGGTGAGTCTCGGGCGGAACCCGGATGAATCGCACCTCGCACGGGTACGTTTCGGCGGGCCATTTCAGAGCGTGGATCAGCGGGGGACGGTCCGCTGGCGGGTTCCAATCCACCACGATCAGCTCGGAGGAAAGCTCATGCCGCCGGCACTGGCCGATCCACCCGTTCACAAAAGCCTGCATACGGGAAAGTAAGTTGCCGCCGTGGTCATCGTTGCGCGCAGTGACGACGACTGAAAGGTATGTCGTGAGTTCACTCACACTGATCCGAAGCCAACCTTTGGGGGCCGTGTTGTATCATGGGCTGCAAGTACTAATCTAAAAATCCGGGCCACAACCGGGATGAAAACTCCGTCAAACGAGTGTACCATCGCGACCAGAGAACGAATAGACGGAACAATACATTACCTAGTCACTACAGCAGCCAGGAAACAGCAGACTCTCTGCGGCCCGGCGGGCGAGGGCAGGAGATAGCCAATCGTGTCCATTAGCGAGGCCGAAAAATTTCAAACTGTGTCTGTTGATGCCGTGCAGAGCTACTGGGACAAGCGCCCTTGCAATGTCCGCCATTCCCCGAAACCTGTGGGTACTGAGGAGTATTTCAACGAAGTCGAGTGGCGGAAATATTTCGTGGAGCCGCACATACCTGTCTTCGCGGAATTCGAGCGCTGGCGCGGCAAGAAAGTGCTGGAGATCGGCTGCGGCATCGGCACCGACACTATCAACTTCGCGCGCCACGGAGCTACGGTAACCGCGATCGACCTTTCCGAGAAGTCACTCGAGATCGCCTGCCGGCGGGCAGAGGTCTTGGGGTTCCAGGACCGCATCCGGTTCTTTCGCGCCAATGCCGAGGAGCTGAGGTCCTATGTGCCTTCGGAAAAATTCGACCTGGTCTATTCTTTCGGCGTAATTCACCATACCCCGCACCCGGGCCGCGTCCTCGACCAGTTGCTCCACTTTGTTCATGCAGGTAGCACCGTCAAGATCATGGTGTATCACCGGTGGTCGTGGAAGGTGCTGTGGATTCTGTTGTTCTACGGCAAAGGCAGGTTTTGGAAGATCAAGCCGTTGATCGCCCAGTATTCCGAAGCACAGACCGGCTGCCCGGTGACTTATACCTATAGCCGGTCGGAAGGCCGTCGCTGGCTCGAGGAACACGGCTGGCGCGTGACGGATGTGCGCGTAGAGCACATTTTCCCCTACAAGATCGAAGACTACAAAGAATACCGTTACAACAAGGAGTGGTATTTCCGCTGGCTGCCGCGGCCCGTCTTTCGGGCGCTCGAGCGCGCTTTCGGATGGCATCTGTGTCTGACCGCCGAGCCGAAAGCCGAACCCGCCGATCCCCCGGCTGAGCCCTCAATTTCCATACTCCACCGCCCCTTTGCATCCGAGCCGCTGCCGGAAGGAGGCGGCACGGAGACGTTTGACACGCCCGAAGCGGTGACACTGAATCGGGCGCGATTGGCTCATTTGCAATCCCTCGGCTTGCCGCTGAGGAACCGGTCCGTGCTCGATGTTGGATGCGGGGTCGGACATCTCGCGCAGTTCTTTCTGAAGCAGAACTGCCGGGTGGTCTGTTTGGACGGCAGGGCCGAGAACGTGGACTCGCTGCGCGCGCGCTACCCAGGCCTCGAACCGCATGTGGCCAACGTGGAATCGGATCTTTCGGCATTTGGACGCTTTGACGTCGTCCTCTGCTACGGACTGCTATATCACCTGGAGAATCCAATTGCCGGCCTGCGGAACATCGCTGCGATTTGCAGTGAATTGCTGTTGCTAGAGACCATCGTGTGTGATCACCGTCTCCCCGTTCTGCTTCTGGACGACGAAACCAAGACTTATAGTCAGGGGCTTCGCGGGCTAGGCTGCCGGCCGAGCCCGAGTTATGTGGTGATGTGCCTGGACCGAATAGGCTTTCCGTTTGTCTATGGTCCGAAGGTCCCACCCGATCATCCGGATTTCCGGTTCGATTGGCGGAATACCATCGAGTGGCGACGGGAGGGACACCTGCTGCGGAGCGTCTTTATCGCATCCGCTCGGGAAATAGAGAGTGACAGCCTTGTGAGGCTGGTACAACCCTGACCCCGGGAGTTCTCGACTTAGGGGATTCCCCGTCGGGTTGACCACTATCGCGTCTGGACCGTATACTTGACCTTGCGTTCGCGCGGGGAATGCAGCGTATATCTGAGGCGGCGCTAATCCGTCGTGCGGCGGGCGCGTGCGACTAGCCGGCCTGCCCGCCATCAGCTTAGTTGGCGATCATACTGGATGAAGCGAAACGGCACTATAGGTACGTTGGGTAACGGGAGATGATGGCGTGCGTCCATGGCCTTACCGGTTCCACCTTCTCACCCGTGTGCGTATTATGCGGCCATTTGCTCGACGGGGACGAGCAGGTGCGAGTCAGCATCCGTCTCTTTCGGTGCCAAGCGTGCGGAACCTGGTCGAGCTACCCCCGCGTCGACGCCACGAAACAGGCTGATATTCACGACTCCGGTGACTACTTCGAACACCCCTATTTCGGCGGTCGGCGTCGAAATCCAGTGCGTACGGACTGTCGTTGCCGCGATATATTCGAACGCATGGGCGCTGCTGTGGATACGCGCTCTCTGCGGGGGCATCGGTTACTCGATATTGGGTGCGATACCGGAGCCTTCCTGGAGTCCGCGGCCCGGCAATTCGGCGTCCTTCCCGTTGGCATAGATGTATCTCATCGCGCAGCCGACGCGGCGGCTTCCGCCGGCATTGAAGCGTACAAAACCACGATCGAGACCGCACCTCCCCATCTCGCGGGCTTCCCCGCTATTACCGCGATAGATGTGATCGAGCATGTCGTGGATCCAGTTGGCTTTCTGTGCGGTGCGAGGCGTCGCCTGGCTCCGGGTGGCGCTCTCTACGTGGAGACGCCCAATATTCGGTCCGCGGTTTACCGGCTGGGGCGGCTCCTATGCCGCGGAACGCGCTGCCGGCCCCGAGCGCTATTCGAGCGCCTCTTCCCCCCACAACATGTTCAGTACTTCACGGTGCAGGGCTTTGAGCGGCTTGCGCACCAGGCGGGATTGGAGGTTGTACGCCTCGGTACCCGCGTCTTACCTTGGGCCGACCTCGCAGCCTCTGTCGCCGTCCGTGCCGGATTATCGATTATCCAGTTGGCCGACCGACTGAGTGGTGAGGGCATTCTGATCTGGGCGGTGCTTCGGCGGCCCGTTTCCGAGGCAGGGGAGGGCATTTGCCGCTAGATCGCGCACTGAGTCCTGACCACGTCGGCCCGCTGGGCGTTTTTGTCCTGTTGCCTGTCTTGAACGAAGTTGACAACATCGGTGCGCTGCTTGACGGCATCGAGCGGGCCTTGGCTGGTCGCTTGTATACCATCGGTCTCCTAGACGACGGTAGCACGGATGGAACACTGGCATACCTGAAGCAGCGGATGAGCCAGCCGGGTCATCACTTGCACCTCATTAGCCGGCAAAAGAAGATTCGCGGCTCGCAACGGGGCGGAGCCCTCCGCGAGTTGTTGTTCTGGGGCCTGCAGTCCACTAAACACGAAATCTTTGTGGAGATGGACGGGGACCTATCACACCGGCCCGAGGAGCTTGAGAAGGGCATTGGGTTAATCGAAACCGGATCTTGCGACGTAGCCATAGCATCGAAGTTTGTCGCTGGAGGCTGCACCGTGAACCGGCCATTTGGAAGACGGCAGGTCAGCCGTGTGTGCAGCCAGGCGTTGAGCCTGCTCATCGAACGGCGAATTCGCGATTACAGCAACGGTTTTCGTTTCTATTCGCGAGCTGCGGCGCAACTGCTTTCCGAGCACGAGATCCGCTATACGAGCCCGATCTATCTGAGCGAGGCGCTGGCGATCTGGCTTCGAAGCGGGATGCGCGTGACCGAGTTTCCGACTCAGTACATGGGGCGCAACGAAGGTCTGTCTAAACTACGCGTCACGACTTGCTTAAGGCAGCAATCGTCTCACTTGAAATTGCTCTGCGATATCATCTGACTGGCTTTACCGCACGAACTCCCGACCCGTACAATCTTGCGCCCGTGTCTCCAAAAGCACGCGCTGCGTCCGGCAGCGAACAGGGCTAACGGTGGACCAGCTTCCACCCGGCGCTTCCGCTTACACCAAATCAGAGGCGGCACTGAAGCTATTGCTATACGCCTACGCCTCTTTTCTCTTCTTGTTGATCGTTGTCGACGTAACATTCACAGATCGCCCCACGATTGGTGATGAATGCGGACTCTACAATGCCAGCTACATGTATGAGCATTACGGCAAAGTCACGTACCCGATGCAATTACAGTTCGACTCCATGACCGTTCATCCGCCGCTTCACTATTTCATCATCGGACTGCTCATGAAATGTGGATTCCAGGTATTCTATGCTGCCGCGCTACCGCTCGTCGTACTGGCCTTTATAGCATTCGCGGCTGCCGTGACGTCCCGCCTCTCGATCAAGTCCGTGTTTGCGCTTCTAACGGGCTTTACTCTGGCAACCCTGGCGTACACTTCGCTGGTAACGATTCGGCCAGACATGCATGTTGCGTTCGCTTGGTTCTGTGGTCTGGTATTGCTGGAGTCCGCACGGTCGTTGAATTGGGATGCCAAGCGGCTGTTCGCCGGCAGTTTCTTCATCGCCTACGCCTCTGGCCTGCACTATTGGGCGGCGGCGGCAGCATTAGTGTTGCCCGCCTATGCACTCTATATCTTTATACGGCCGGCGGGCGTGCGGTCTTGGTCGAAACTGATACCCATCGCCTCAGGGGCGCTGCTGTTCTACATACCCTATGCCGTCTTTTTCCTGATCCCTGATTTTCACGGAATTCTGATTGAACTGAAAGCCGCGAACGCCACTGGAGGCGGGATTGCTGCCGCCATTCGATCGCACTTTCTGCAGCTAACCGCCATGGCGGGCGCCGTGTGGCCGCCGATCCTGGCAAAACTGCTGTATTTTCCCGTCAAATCGTTGAAGATTCCACCGCTTGCCTGTGCTCTGCCCGTGCTGCTTTGTAGCAAATCGCTGCGCGGCCTCGCCCTCCCGGCGGCGATACTGCCGGCCTTTGTGCTGTTGGTGGTCTCTCGAAAGGCGGGCCTGTTTTATATCTCTCCCGAACTGATCCTCTACTGTGTGGCCATTTCGTTAGTCTTCTTCCACGCTCTAGATTTTGGCTGGCGGCGCCTCAGGGTTGGTTTCCCGGCGGTCCCTTACGTGCTGGCATCGGCGCTATTCGCTCTGGTGCTCGTCCGCTCGGCTCCGCCCGCAAAGTGGGGCGTGACATTAAAACTCGTCGATTGGGATGTGGCACGCGCAGCCAATCAGAAGATGCTTGGGGATAATGCATTGGCCGCGATTAATCAGTGTTACGCATGGTACACGTGTGGGGCGGGAAAACTTTACTGGATCATCACGCACATCAACTCTGATTACCTCGAACGTGTCGACCGGGCACACCATTTCGATTCTGTTGTCATCCTCAACGATTGGTTTGCAAACCAGCATAAAGGTATACCATTTCCTGAATTCTATCTGAGCGGAACACTCAATCTGCGAGGCTTCTATTTTCCGGCCCGCTACCGGCCTGAGTTGCAGTTTCCGGGCGCCACGGCCGTACTCCACATGTCCTTGCAAAAACAGACCAGCATCCAGGGCTTTGGATACGACCGCGACAAACGCATTCTGAACTATTACATGGAGGACCCCAGCGGGTCCTGGATCTTTGTAGCCTTCAAAGCACATCTCAGTTCTCCTACGGATTATCCCGAGGATGCCGTGTATTTCGAACAGTTTCTTATGGAACAACCAGTGGGAAACGAGCCGGCGCTCGTTGCATTGGTTACAGCTCGCGAGAACTGGCTAAGGGATCGCGCCCGGTACGCCAAACTCGGCACCATTCGCGATGAGGTGCCCCTGAGAATGCGGGAGATGAATGCGGCAGCAGTCGTTGCCAGCCTGAAGGACCAGCCAATTAAGTTTATGACTAACCAGCCCGATCTCCCTTGACCTCGAATGGTTGGTGGTTTCCGGGCATATCTCGATCAGAAATTCCCCGCGATGTTGTACCGTCGCAGCGTCCGCGGTGAGATCGTCCCGGTGATTACGGCCCGGGGATTATATAATCCTGTTTCACAACGGGCTCGGCAAACAAATGCTGGCATGGATGCCTCCAGCCGGCCCCTACCCGACCGATCAAAATCGACTATGATCGTGTCTGCGATTGGGGCTTCACGTACCAGCGGCGGAAAGCCGGTTCCATCCCACTTCCACTCGGAGCCGTCAGCTTTGAGATTGTTGCCGGGGCTCGAGGTACCGTCCGCGTAGAAGTAAACTCCCGCCACGGGAATTCCTGGGTAAATGAGGCGAAGCGGTAGGTCCAGCCACATATTGTGTCCGAAGGGATCGTCGTTCTTGGGTACGTTAGCGAGCACAATTACCGTGTCCGGTTTGACGCTCGGGGCGATGCGAAGGATCTCAAGGATGGCCGTACGGTGGCGCTCCCAGATCCAACGGTGGAACGCACCTTTCTGAATCGCCGACAGGCTCCCCGAGAACACAATCACACCTGCAATGGCCAAGAAAGCGATGGTACGCAAGTCTTCCCGCCGCAAAACCTGCGTTGCTAATCCAATCAGCGCAGTGAACACCAGGCCGGCGCCCACGCCGGAAAGAAACTGAGTGCGCCAGAGCCCCCGAGCGGAATCGAGCAGCAGGTAAATTGGAAAGCTCAGAGCTAACAGTGCGAACCCCACACCCAGCACAGCCCACCATGCAGCCAGGCTCTCACCGGACAATCGCACATCTGAGCTGCGTCGCACCCAGCGCATGAGTGCAAGTCCCCCGACCAGGAAGACCGCCGCAGTTAATATGGAAAGCCAAATCGCTTGGCTCTCCGGTGCCCACCACCCTCCACGAGTCCAAGTCCAAAATTCAAGACTCGCCGCGATATTGAAACTCCAGTCGCTGATTAAAGTGCCCAGTCCCCAGCTCTTACGCATCACCGACTGCTGGTACGACCCGGCTGAGTGCGCGTACCTTTCTACGGTCAGCACCACGTAGACCGCCGGAACGGAATACCAGACCACCGAGAGCGCCATGAGTTTGCTCCACGCCCGGCGAGGATGGAGAACCAGCACCAAGGGGAATACGAGTAACATCAGAAGCTCGCTCTCATAGCTCCAGAGCGACATATACTCGAAAAAGCAAGCTCCGAGAGTAAGCACGAGAGCGAGGCCCGTGTTGGCCGTCTCTAAGGCGAGGGTCAGCAGGTAAAACGCCAGCAGCATCCAAAAAATGAAACCGAACTGGTTCAGCTGACCCACCCATTGCAGGGCGCCATCTGATGCGTGCACGATCACCAGTGCCCCTGCCACATAGCAGATCACCGGCTTATTTGGCAAAAATCTTCCCAAAATCAAGAACACGAGGAATCCGCGGGCCCACCACAGGCCGGCATACACTACCTGATAGGGCACATAGCTTCCACCAATTCCTAACGCTTCGCCGATCAAATACGAGAGTTGGTAGAAAGTGTTCGTATGAATCCGGAGCGGATCTGCGCGGTACAGAAAACCGCCCAGCCACGTGCTGGTCTCACTCATATATGGGAACGCAGTTTCGTAGGGAAGGCCGCTGTGCGGGTTGAACGCTCCCCACATCACGAGCACCAGGGCGGCGTACATGAACCCAGCCGCAGCGATCGCGCGGTGACCGGCTATTCTGCCTTCTGCCCGGCCTGTTCCTGCAACGGCGGTCCGAGCCATCGATATGCCCATATCAGGATTTCCTTCATGGTAAACGATAGCTTACGCCTCTCATCCGGCCCAATTGGCAACGGCATATAGAGGCCAGCTCTGTTCCATGCGAGGAGACCCCGTCTTGGTCATGGAAACGATTGAAAAGATTGGCGGGGACGACGGGGCTCGAACCCGCGACCTCCGACGTGACAGGCCGGCGTTCTAACCAACTGAACTACGTCCCCGCTTGTGGTGTCGGATACCAAAATGGTAACATGGCCCGCCGGAACGCTCCAAATTCAGGTGCCTCGGCTCCTTCGGGTACATTCCTAACAAATCCGAGGCCCCTGTTACATCCGTTTTATGGCAAAATGAAGGTTCGTTCACAAATTGTCTCGCAACAGGGTTCCGCGCTGGAAAGGCGGTTATGAGCTATACGTCTGAAACGCCGTTTGACAGCATCGAAGGCTCCCATCAATATGTATCATTACTGGCCGAGGCTATCGACGAGGCCAGGCGCGAGGTAGATGAAGAGATTGCGCTCGCCATGCGCGAGGGCCCGGAGCGCCGCAAAGAGGCGTTGCAAATCGTCGCGTATAATCTGGCCAAGCTGTCTCTGCACATTAAAACCAGCGGGCGGATTCTGAACGACCTGCGCTCGTTGCGCCGGCTGTTGCAGTCGGAACGGGAACCCTCCCAGCCGCTGGTTCGGGCAGCGTCCCAGGACTAAGCCGATGCAGATCTCCCGCCGGTCCCTACTGGGCGTCGGCGGGACCGCTCTTTTGGCACGCCGTCTTGCCGCCCGGGCGCGGCTGAAGATCGGGGTTACAGACTGGAACCTGCACTTAACCAGCAAGGTGGATGCCGTCGAAACCGCTGCCCGCCTCGGCTTCGACGGGGTACAGGTCAGCCTGGGCCGAAAACCCGTGGACGGACGGCTCCCACTCGACGACTTGGCCACTCAGCAGGAGTACCTGACTGCGTCGAAAATCCAGAAGATCGCGCTGGACGGCACCTGCCTGGATATCCTGCATGTCAACTATCTGAAAAACGACAAGTTAGGTCAGAAATGGGTCGCCGATTCGATTCCCGTCACCCGGAAACTCGACGCTCGGGTCGTGCTGTTGCCGTTCTTCGGAAAGGGTGCCCTCACCACCCGCGACGAAATGGACTATGTCGGCGACGTTCTCCGTGAAATCGCACCCGAAGCGGAAAAAGCGGGGGTCCTTCTAGGGCTCGAAGACACGATCTCGGCCGAAGATAACGTGCGCATCATGGAACGTACTAAGTCGCCCGCGGTACTGACTTACTATGATGTTGGCAACTCGACCGAAGCCGGTTTTGACGTGGCCAAAGAAATTCGCTGGCTCGGCCGGGACCGTATCTGCCAGATTCACCTGAAGGACAACCCGCATTACCTGGGGGAAGGCAAGATCGATTTTCGAGCCGTTGTGAAGGCCATAGAGGATATCGGCTTTCACGGCTACGCCAACCTGGAGACCGACAGCCCATCGAAGTCGGTTGAGGACGATATGATCCGGAATCTGCACTTTATTCGCCGGCTCATAGGCTGATGGGGTACACCACGTATGCCACGTGGAAGATGGCGCCATAGAGCAATTTTCTGGCCTAATCAGGCGATCCCGTCACCCGTAGCTCGGAATCCCAAACATAGCGGAAATGCCCATCTGGAGGCACTTTCCATGCATTTCTGTATTGACTTTGATAGGCATTGCGCTTATGATTCTTTTTCTCGTCAATTGAAGTCTAGATACAACTGAGCACCGGTGGTACAGGTGAAGGGGATCTCCGTATGACCTTCGAAATCGGTGATAAGGTGGTGTATCCCAATCAGGGAGTAGGCACCATCGAAAACATCAGTAGCCGCTCCTTTGGCACTCAATTCGAAAAATTCTACTTATTGCGTTTGGTGTACGGCAGCATGACGGTGATGGTGCCGTTTTCCAACGTGGACAGCATCGGGCTGCGGAAGGTCACTCGCAACGCGGAAATCACGCGCGTGCTCGCGTTTCTCTCCAGCGGCAGCTGCCAGTTCCACGGAGACTGGAAATCGCGCTTCAAAGAAAACTCGGAAAAGATGCTGAGCGGCAGCCTGCTGAGCGTGGCCGAGGTTCTGAAGGGTCTGCTGCTGCTTCAGATCGAGAAGCCGCTCTCCTTTCGCGAGAAGAAGATGCTGGACCGCGCCCGTCACATGCTGGTTACCGAACTCTCCATGGCGCGCCGCGTGCCGGAAACCGAGGCCGTCTCGCTACTGCAGAAAGCCCTGGGCAAAGCGCACCTCATGCTGCCGCCGGTTCTCTAGGCCCCTGTGCGGAGGCGGCACCGGCGCGTTTCATCGCACCTTCTTAGTCCGCGTTGTCAATCGCTAGTGCATCGTCCGGTTAGTCCTTTATAGAATCGTTCTTCTTCCTCCGCGCTCTCCGGCGACGCGGCTTTCGGGGATGGGTCGCCTGATAGTCCTTGGTGGTCTCGATGATGTGCTGGAGTTGCTCGGGGCCTTTGGTCCAAGTGAACGGGCCACAACTGGCATTGTAACTTTGCAGGAATCGGTGGAGCAGATCC
>JASHOO010000107.1 GCA_030041035.1 Bryobacteraceae bacterium
AGGGCGGCCGTCTCGGCCCGGATCTTACCCGCATAGCAGACGAGAAAAATGTGCAGCAACTGAAGAAAGATATCACGGAGCCGGACGATAGTCTTCGCGAAGGCTACCGCACGGCCGAAGTTCGCACTCCTAGCAGTTTGATTCAAGGCGTGATCAAGAATGAGGACTCGTTTTCGCTCCAGATCATGGATGAGCACGAAAAGCTGCACATGCTGCTAAAGAGCGAGGTTCAGGACGTGTCGCACCCCGCCAGGTCTCTCATGCCGCAGATCAGGCTCAGCAGTTCGGACGTAGACAATCTCTGCGCCTTCCTCAAGACCGGCGACCCTGCGGAGATAGCACCAGGCCCTTGGCTCCCCGCTTCCGATCTCAACGTTTCGTTCCAGCGCCTGCGAAATGCGCGTCAGGAACCGCAGAACTGGTTGACCTACTGGGGTGACTATCAAGGCACGCACTACAGCCGTCTGAAATCCATCACCCCTGCGAATGTGAGTTCCTTGCGAAATGATTGGTCCTTCCAATTCGCGGGCACCAACGTCGAGACCTCACCGATTGTCGTTGACGGAATCATGTTCGTGACCGGAGCTCTGAACAATGCCGCCGCGCTCGACGCGCGAACCGGCCGTCCGATCTGGCGCTACTCCCGCCGTCTGCCAAATGTTCATGCGCAGTGTACGGTGATGACCAACCGCGGCTTTGCCATTTTGGGCGATCGACTCTACATGGCGACGTTGGATGCGCACCTGGTGGCGCTAGACGCCAAAACCGGCAGTTTGATTTGGGATACGGAGGTTGCCGACTACCAACAGGGATTTTCTATCACCCACGCCCCCCTCGCCATTGACGGAAAAGTCATTGTAGGCATCACCGCCGGCGAGTGCGCGCTCGGCGGATTCGTGGATGCTTACGACGCGGCAACCGGGAAGAGACTGTGGCGGACTTATTCAACCGCGCAAAAAGGAGATCCCGCGCGAAGCACCTGGTCACCGGAATCGGCAGCGGACGTGGGAGGCGGACCTACTTGGATGACAGGCACCTACGATGCCGCAGCCGACACTTTATTCTGGACGACCGGAAACCCTGGGGCCGATTACGACGGCACGGCGCGGCTCGGCGATAACCTCTACACTTGCAGCGTTCTGGCCCTGGATCCGGCAAACGGGAAGATCAAATGGTTCTTCCAGTTCACGCCCCACGATGTTCATGACTGGGACGCGACGGAAACCCCGGTTCTCATCGATGCCGTGTTTCGTGGACGGGCTCGCAAGTTGTTGATCCAGGCCAATCGGAACGCCTTCTTCTACGTTCTCGATCGTGAGAACGGTGAATTTCTGCTCGGCAAGCCGTTCGCCTACCAGACGTGGGCCAAGGGCCTTGGCCTTGATGACAAAGGGCGGCCTGTCGTCTTGCCAAACACCGACCCCACACCCAAAGGGACGTATGTCTGTCCCGATGCCACCGGAGCAACCAACTGGGCCGCGCCCTCCTACGATCCGCTCACGGGTCTGTTCTTTGTCCATGTTCGCGAAGGCTGCGCACTCTACACCCGCGAGACAATCAAGCCGAAGCCCGGGGATCCGTTCACCGGAGGAGACCCGCAGGAGGATCATAAGCGAGGTGCGCCCGGAGGAGTGCGTGCCATCGATCCTATGTCGGGAGAAATCCGCTGGACCTTCCCCATGCATCTCGGTTCAGCCGCGGCGGGCGTTCTGGGCACGGCCGGTGGCGTGCTGTTTGCTTCCGATCCAGAGGGCAGCCTTGTCGCCCTGGATTCGCGTACGGGCGCGATGCTTTGGCGTTATCAAACCGGAGGCGAGCTGCACAGCTCGCCGATTTCCTATGAAGTGGATTCCAAGCAATACGTGGCCATCGCGGGAGACTCGACCCTGTTTGTGTTTTCGTTACGGTAGGCTCAACAACCGGCCGAGGCCATCCTCGAGGATCCGGCGAAGTATGGGGCCGATGGTGCAGCGATGGTGGAATGGGCGCGCGCGGTGCTTCGAAATCAATCCGACCATGCCAAGGCAGAGCCTCGGTGCGCGCGGGCCGGGACGCAGTATGATTTTCGGATGAGTAAAGCGAACGGAAATTTAGAGGCAGGTCAGAATCCAGCACTCGCCATCCGGCCGAAAGTCGGAGGTTTCCCACGCTTCACCGAGGCGGCGGCGTTAGCGTGCTTGGCCTTTGTTTTCGGAGGTTCTCCCCAGATCGTTCGGGGGCAGAATGCTGTCGACATCCTGTCTAAGAACTATCGCGTTACGTTCGAAAACGATGACTTCCGGGTGGTCCACGTCGTGTATCGGCCCCATGAGCAGTTACCGCTTCATGATCACCCAGTGGCGCCAACCGTCTACGTCTACTTGACGGATTCAGGCCCAGTCAAATTCTCCCACGTGGAAGAGCAGCCATTCATCCTGATCCGACCGCCCGAAAAGGCCGGAACCTTTCGCTTCAGTCCCGGCCGTTTGGAGAAGCATACGGTTGAAAACTCCGTAGACCGGTCCTTCTTGCCAAGCTTGCCCGAAATGAACTTCCTGGGCGCGTGGCTGCATTCTGAATCCACAGCCTCAACACAGCTAGGCGGATTCCCCTAAACTCGCACGAGCAATCACCCGATGTAATGGCATGTGTCGCCTTCTTTTGCTTTGCGTACTGATCCCCATGCTTCAGCCGAAGTAGACTGCAGGTTTCCGG
>JASHOO010000108.1 GCA_030041035.1 Bryobacteraceae bacterium
TCAAGGACCGCGTGACACATGACGAAGTGGACGCCATCACGTCTGCCCTTGTCGGCCTGTTCTATTTGGCAAACGACTACATCGCCCTTGGAACGCCGAAAGAGGATTACCTGATCGTGCCTCGGTCCCCGAAAATCAACTATTCCAGGCTCTCTGAGATTCTCTCCCAGACTGGCCTGGATGCGTTAAACACGATCGGAACCGGTAAGGTAGAATGCAAGCTTCATGCCGAGCCAGCCGCCGTCCCCGCGTTCGCGGATTGAGCCCCTTTTTGTTGGCTTTGCAGGCCGAATGGGCTCCAGCAAGACGTCTGCCGCCAAATATCTCAGTTCGCAGTACGGATTCGCATACACGCGATACAGCCAGGTTCTTCAAGAGTGGCGTTCCGGGATGGCGCTGACACGGGAGCAACTGCAGAAACTTGGGTGGGAAGTAATGTCCGGCGGGTTACAAAAAGAATTGAACACGCGGTTGATAGCCGGGATAGACCGCTCACAAAACACGGCGATTGACGGCCTGCGGCACGAAATCGACTTCAGGGCCCTTTCATCCGCCTTTGACACAGCCTTTTACTTGATCTTTCTCGAAGCAAGCCCGAAGGTCCGTTTTGAGCGGCTTCGGTCACGATTTGGAACTCTTGCTGACTTTCAAGCGGCTGATGCACACCCGGTGGATGCATCCATCGATAGCCTCAGGCCTTTCGCGGACACGATAATTTCGACCGACGACCGCGTGGAGAATCTGCATCAACGGCTAGACGCTTGGATTGCAGCACACCGACCAGGAGGCGCGTAGATGAACGTGTGGGTCGTTGTCGGCGGTCAGTTCGGCTCCGAAGGCAAGGGTAAGATTTCAGCGATCATTACGCAGCAAGAAGAAATCGACATCTGCATTCGATGCGGTGGACCCAACTCCGGGCACTCGTTCCAAGCTCCGGATGGCAAACTGGTGCTCCTGCGGCGGCTGCCAACCGGCTTCGTTCGACCGCAGACTCGGCTTCTTATTCCTGCTGGTGGCCTGGTGGATTTGGAAGTGTTGCGGTCGGAGATCCAAGCTCTGGGGCTTGACGCTGCGCGTGTAGGCGTGGACCGAAACGCGATGGTGATCACAACGAAGGATCGCGCCCGAGAGCGGCGCCTTCGCCTCCGCGAGCGCTTGAGTTCGACCCTGTGCGGAGTTGGATCTGCCGTGGCGCGGCGCGCCTTGCGAACTGGCGATGTTCAGCTCGCGATGAGTGCGGCAACGGGACAGGACTGGCTCGGCGCATTTATTACAGACGTATCGGCAGAGGTGAATTCGGCTGTGGACCACGGCAAGAAGGTTCTCATAGAGGGAACCCAGGGGTCCGGGCTTTCCCTCTACCACTCTGTGCATTACCCGAAGGCGACCTCGCGTGACACGAATGCCGCTGGATTTGTCAGCGAAGTCGGATTGAGCCCGCGGCTGGTTTCCGAGGTCATCCTTGTTTTCCGAACATTCCCAATCAGGGTCGCAGGAGCGCAAGCTGGGCCGCTGTCGCAGGAATTGACGTGGGAGCAGCTTCAGGTGGAATCAAATTCGCCATGCCCCTTGCATGAGTACACGAGCGTTACTCAAAAGCTGCGGCGCTTGGGCAGATTCGATTGGGAGGCGGCTCGGCGGGCGATAATACTCAACCGACCAACACAACTGGCAGTGAACTTCATGGATTATCTGGATTTCGATAACCGCGCAGCGCCTGAACGGGACAACCTGACCCCACGCGCTAAGGCCTTTTTGCGACAGGTCGAGGGGTTTGGCACGCCAGTAAACTTCATCGGGACAGGACCCCAGCTATCGCATAACATCATGCGAGGAACCTCCTCGCGAAACTGTGATCGCGCCCCTGCCACACATTTTCTGGAGTCCAACGTGATTTCAGTCGAGCGAAATCAACGCAAAGGCGGTCTTAAGCATGGCTCAGCATGAGGAGTACCTGTGGAAGGATCCCTTTGAACCAGCTGTGTCCGGCGCAGTACTACTCTCCGACCATATCCACTTTCTGGCCGATGAGATCGGGCTGGTCGACCCGTTCGATGAACGTTATCTCCGTCCCGCCGCCTATGACCTCCGTGTCGGAAACGCCTATTATATTGACGACAAACCGGGTATCGTCACTGATGAGCCGATCGAGGTCCCCGCCAATGGACTCGTATACATCCGAACAATGGAAAAATTCAACCTGCCCTACTACTTAGTGGCCCGATATAGTCTTCGGGTTCAGCAGGTTTATCGTGGTCTCCTGATCGATAACGGACTCCATGTTGACCCCGGTTACTGCGGCTATATCTGGATACCGGTCCACAATTTCACAACGCAATCTCGCATGTTGCCGCAGGGCCAAGAATTCATCAGCGTCGAGTTCAACCGTACCACCTGCCTGCCGAAATTTGTAGCTGACATTAAGAGCCAGGACGAGCTTGTGTCGCTCGGGGTCAGAAACGAGTTGAGGGGGTCCAACGACCGTCGCATTAAGGTGTTTTACAAGGACCTGGAGCGCTACGCAAAGCGCCGCGAAGACTTTACACCTCGGCTGTTTTGGGACAAGTTTCCTGGAGAAACACACAAAAGCGGGATGCTGGGAACGGATCAGCGGGTAGACAGCTCGCGACAGAGATACGTGGAACTGTGCGTGATCTTAAGGAGAAGGTCGAGGGTGAACTTTCAACCTTCCGCAAAATTGGTCTCGTTGCCGCTTTAGCTCTCATTGTCGCACTGCTTGCGATCCTTCTACCTATTTTGTATGCCGAATATGGCAAGAGCCGTGAGGTCGAGGCCCGGCATGAACAGGAGATCAAAGACTTGCAGGAACGTCTTCAGGAACAAAGAGGCCGGCTAGACGCAATCACCAAGCAACCCGCAGCGGAGCAAACGCCTACGCACCAGAGCGGGCGATGAAAGAAGCTCGCTACGTTGGTATGTGAGTGGAGATCGATCAGAAGGAAATCAGCCCCAGTTCCTCTAGTTTAGCCCAGACCTTGTTTGTGCTCTCCTCCGTCGTCTCGCTCGCCGAATGCACTATCACCTCGGGATGAAGCGGCGGCTCGTAGGGATCGGAGACGCCCGTGAACTGCGGCAAGTGACCGGCCATCGCTTTTTTGTAGAGCCCCTTCACGTCGCGCTCCGATACCACGTCGATCGGACACTCCACGTAAATCTCGACGAAGTTGAGGATGCGCTCCCGAATCTCCTCGCGTATCGCACGGTAGGGCGAGATCGCCGCTACGATCGCAATCACGCCGTTTCGCGAAAGCAGCTCGCAAACGAATCCAATGCGGCGGATATTGATGTCACGGTCTTCTTTGCTGAAGCCCAGGCCCTTGGACAGGTTCTCCCGCACCACGTCGCCATCCAGCACCTCCACTCTTGCGCCGGCCTCGCGCAAGCGCTTTTCGATGATGCGGGAAATGGTGCTCTTGCCCGCGCCGGAAAGTCCTGTGAACCAAAGCGTGAAGCCCTGGTGTGTAAAGGAACGTCCGGTCAAGCGCGCCGCGCCTCAAGGACCTCGCTCAGCAGGACGTCCAGCTTTCTCTCGGCCTTGCCCTCAGGTGTGAAATGGATACCGCATTCTTTGGCCGCGTCCTGCTCCCACCACCATCGCCCCGCGCGTTCGTCCTCGCCCGGCTGTACGGCCCGCGTGCATGGCGCGCAGCCGATGCTTCGGTAGCCCGCTTTATAGAGGGGATGCATGGGCACATCATGCTCCCGGATATACGCTTCTACCTGCTCGGTGCTCCAATCCGCTAGCGGGCTAAGCTTTAGTTTTCCGCCGGCCCACTCGCCTTTGCGGACATCGGCCCGCGATTCGTTCTGGCCCCGCCGCAGCCCCGTCACCCAGGCATCGAGTTCCTGCAACTTGCGCTCGAGCGGCCGCACTTTGCGAATCTCGCAACACAGGCTCCTCAGGGGAACCTCGCGATAAAACAGATTCGGGCCGTGCCGGGCGATCATGGCTTCTACTTCAGCCGCATCCGGTGACGCCGTTTCCACTACGATTCCGTACCGCTCGCGCACCGTCTCAATCATCTGGTAGGTTTCTTCCGGGAGACGGCCCGTGTCCAGCGTGAAAGCGCGCACTTCTGATGATATGCG
The DNA here is from genome assembly GCA_030041035.1 of Bryobacteraceae bacterium. Classification (GTDB taxonomy): domain Bacteria; phylum Acidobacteriota; class Terriglobia; order Bryobacterales; family Bryobacteraceae; genus QHXW01. The sequence continues at coordinate 4,111 of JASHOO010000108.1, forward strand.
CGAGGCTATGTCTAAAATCACCATGCCCTCGGCCTGAAAAGCCGTGGCAATCGCCAGCGACCTGCCGAAGCCCGCAATCGCCCAGTTCAGGATCTCGGTCGCGTCTGCCTGTTCCAGGCCATCGAAATCCGGCACTTCACGAACGGCGCTCAAGCGTGTTCAGCCCTGATACGTGCCGACCAGGATGATAGAAATTGCCGTGCCGCCAACCTTCGTGGTCAGCGCCCAGTCGTTGCTGTCGCCCTGTTTGGCAAACCCCAGAGGATCGCTCGCCCCCGCGGCCCAGATGCTCAGCACGGCCGGGTGCGGCGTGCCCGATGCCTTGCGGCTCATCGCCACCAGCGCGTCAAAGTTCGGCATGGCGTTGGCGTCCTTATCCTCGGCCGCCGGGGTCATGAGTGCAAAGTCGCGTTGTGGCGAGGCCCCCTGATGATCGCCGTTCACCGGAATCAGGCTATAGCGCAGCGTGTACACGCCGGGCTTGATCGGCTGCCCGCGACGGTCGGATCCTTGAGTCGAAAATCGTATGGCGCCGAGAAGCGCACCCTGCGGTATCGTAGTCAGCGTCACATTCGGGTCGCTCGATGCTGGTCCCGATGGCAGCGACGTGCGAAACCATACTTCGCAAACAACTGTGCCATCTCCTGAAACGATCTTCGTTCCCTGCGGCTGTAATACCTGGGTGATGGAGGGGGAAAGTTCGGACGGTGGCGCTCCCGCCGGTTCGCTCTTGTACTGGGCGAACAGGCTGCCGGCAGCCAATAAGAAAACCAAACCTGATTTGATCATAAGCTGTAAGCCTTTATTCTAGATGGCGCAGCCGGGTGCAGGATTCTCATGGAGCGGGAGACGGGATTCGAACCCGCGACATCGACCTTGGCAAGGTCGCACTCTACCAGCTGAGTTACTCCCGCTCGATTTGAGATCCTCATTTTCCCCCAGTTGGATCGCGACTGTCAAACCACCTCTGCCAGTGATGCTTCACTCCATCAAACCGATTCAAGTGAAAGGATTTATAATGTTGTATCCAATTTGTGCAGATGTGCTAGACTGTGTTTTCCGTTCGGGAGCACAACCGGGCGGAACACACGGAACTTCTTCCCTCCAGTTTGGAAAGGCGCGAATCTCTAGGCTGTCCAACATCTGTGGAAAAGTTGTGTGAAATCTGTGCCTAAGTGGCGCCTGAGCTCGATGAATCCTTGGGAACAAATCAAACAACAACTGGAAGTTACACTGAGCGCGGACAACTATGCGAGTTGGGTAAGCGAAACCAGATTCAGCCAGCTTGCTGACGGTGTTTTGCGCGTTCTGGTTCCAAACACTGAAAGCAAAACCTGGCTGGAAACTGCGTATGCCAATCAGGTCGGTGCGATTATCCGCCAACTCAATCTCCCTATTCAGGCCGTTTTGTATGAGCCGGGGAAATGGATGAACGAAACCCCTCTTCCGGCCAATGAACGGGAGCTGGAATCTGACCCGCCTGCGGCTCAACTCAATCCCCGATTCACGTTCGACACCTTCGTTGTCGGCGCCTGTAATCAGTTCGCTCATGCGGCCGCGCGGTCGGTGGCTACCAATCCATCGCGTAGTTACAACCCGTTGTTTATCTACGGTGGTGTGGGTATGGGAAAGACGCATCTCATGCATGCCATCGGCCGCGCACTCATGACCAACAGCACCGGAATGCGGATTATCTATACCTCAAGTGAACGCTTTACGAATGAGGTCGTCTCGGGGATTCGGCTGGAGCGTATGCCGCAACTGCGCCAACGCTACCGGTCGGCCGACGTGCTGCTCATTGACGACATCCAGCTATTGGGCAATAAGGAACGCACACAAGAAGAGTTCTTCCATACTTTCAATGAGTTGCACGATAATCAAAAGCAGATTGTGATCTCCAGCGATTCGCCGCCAAAAGACATTCCCGGTTTGCTGGAGCGCTTGCGCTCCCGTTTCGAGTGGGGGCTAATGGCAGATATTCAGCCACCCGACCTGGAAACCAAGATGGCAATCTTGGACAAAAAGGCTGAGCTGGAGGGGATCCGTCTTCCCGAAGACGTTCGCACGTTCATCGCCACGAAGACCAAATCGAACGTCCGGGAACTAGAAGGCGCACTCGTTAAACTGACCGCATACTCGTCACTTACCGGAGCTGCCATTAACCTGATCATGGCGCAACAGGTTCTAAAGCACTTAACTCACGCTCAGGACCGGCGAGTGACCATCGATTCCATTCAAAAAGCAGTTGCCGAAAAATATGGGATTAAGCAGTCACAGTTGAAGGAAAAAAGTAATACAAAGACTATCGTCGTGCCTCGACAAGTTGCCATGTATCTGGTTAAGGAGCTAACTACCGCATCACTTCCTGAGATCGGCCGGGCCTTCGGCGGTAAGCATCACACAACAGTGATTCACTCCATTGGCAAAATCGAGCGTCTGCGGCAGTGTGATCCGGATTTAAACAGGCTGCTACACAGCCTAATGGATTCATTGCAATGAAGTTACCTGTATTATCCACAACCGCTGCCCGATTTGGGCCGCGGAAGGCTGTGCACACTCGCTTGGAATACCGCAGTTTCCTCCCCCATGAAGACATTTTCCACAAGTATCTTGAAGCGGGAAGTCATAGAATTTTGTATAATTTAGAGTAGAATTCAACATTTCGACAGACCCCATGAATACGGTTCTTCTGGGTAAGAATCTGTGTCAACCAGTCAGAAGAGGAGTTCTGCCCGATGGAATTCACGGTTAGCAAAAATGATCTAGTTCGGGAGCTGGGTCTTTCTCAGGGTGTAGTGGAGAAAAAGACTACAATTCCAATCCTCTCCAATGTCCTGATTGAGGCACAGGGGGATCGGATAATTTTGACCGCTACGGACCTGGAACTGGGGATTCGATGCACCTGTCCGGCAAAGGTGAAAAAGGAAGGTGCAGGGACAGTACCAGCAAAGAGGCTCTTGGATTACACCCGGCTGCTCCCGGATGCGGATTTGAATCTGAGATTTTTGGAGAACCATTGGGCGAGTATTACTTGTGGCAGATCGCGAACCAAAATGGCTGGGATGTCACGTGAGAGTTTCCCCGAGTTGCCTCAGATGCCGGAGGCACTTACCGAGATTCCCGTGGGTCTGTTGGCTTCGATGATTTCGCGCACTTCTTTTGCGATCTCAATGGAGGAATCACGTTTCACTTTAAATGGGGCCTTGCTGCTGTTGGGTAGTGCCGGAATCACGATGGTTGCCACTGACGGTCACCGCTTGGCATATGTGGAAAGTCCTATGCCAGCTAACGGTAATTTAACGCCCGGTTTTCGTGCGCTGGTTCCGAAGAAGGCGATGGGTGAAATTGTAAAACTTGCCGAACAGAGTGCACCGGAATTGAAGCTGGTGTTTGCGGGCGATGACAATCACCTCTTCTTCAAGTTCGGCGAACGTCTATTAATTACGCGGAAACTTACAGGAAACTTTCCGGACTATGAGCGTGTCCTGCCCAAGGATAATACGAATGTTGCGAAACTGAAGAAAGAGGAGATCCGCTCTGCCATAGAGCGTGTCGCCCAGTTTGCAGATGAGCGCTCACGGGCAATCCGTGTCCAGTTCGGGCAAGGCGAAGTTAGAGTTTTCTCTTCTTCGGTAGAGACAGGAGAGAGTGAAGAAAGTGTACCGGGCGAGTACGTAGGCCCAGATCTTGAAATCGGATTCAATGCGCAGTACCTGCTTGATTTTCTGCGTGCCATTCAACAGGACGACGTCTCGTTTGCTTTGAAGGATCAAAAGAGTGCAGGTGAACTGCGGCCTGGCAGCGAAGAAACCAAGGATCACTATCGTTACGTAGTGATGCCGATGCGCATCTGAGTGCGAACCATCTCTATTTTGTACCAGGCGCAAGAAGATTAAGTGCGGCAATCAGTGAATCTATGGCAAATCATGTAATGCCTCCGCCCGAGGACGAATCAAACCGCGGCGAAGTGTACGACTCTTCCAGTATTAGGGTTTTGGAGGGCCTGGAGGCCGTACGCCTCAGACCCGCAATGTATATCGGCTCGACAGGCGAGATGGGATTACACCATCTTGTCTATGAAGTAGTGGATAACTCCGTTGACGAGGCTCTTGCCGGCTACGCCACACAGGTGGATGTGACCATTCACTTGGACAACTCAGTCACTGTGGTGGACAACGGGCGCGGGATCCCGGTCGGCATCAAAGAGGAATTTGGCGTTTCGGCGGCGGAAATCGTCATGACGAAGCTGCACGCCGGCGGTAAGTTCGATTCCAACAGCTACAAAGTGTCGGGTGGCCTGCATGGTGTCGGCGTAAGCTGCGTGAATGCGCTCTCCGAGCGTCTGGAACTTGAGATCTGGCGGCCGGAAGGCGATAGTGGACCGAGCTTCACCTGGCAGCAGGAGTATGCCTGCGGCATTCCAAAGGGCCCGCTGGTGAAGGCCGGGAAGGCGGGGCGGAAAACCGGCACGCGTGTGACCTTCAAACCCGATCCCTCCATCATGGAGGCGACCAAGTTCAATTACGACACGCTTGCCCAGCGCCTCCGTGAGCTGGCATTTCTGAACAAGGGCCTCAAGATCACGCTGACCGATGAGCGCGAAGAGCCGGTCAAAGCGCACGAGTTTCTTTACAGCGGCGGCATTGCGGAGTTCATCAAACACCTGAATCGCGGCAAGTCGGTGCTGCACGATAAGCCGATTTATTTCGAAGGGCAGAAAGAACTTCCCAACGGCATGCTCACCATGGAAGTCGCGCTGCAATATAACGACGGCTACTCGGAGAGCCTCTTCAGCTTCGCCAACAACATCAACACCGTGGATGGCGGCTCGCACCTGAGCGGATTTCGCAGCGCCCTGACGCGCACCATCAATTTCTACGGCCAGCAGGCGGGCTTGTTCAAAGACGTGAAGGAAAACCTCACGGGCGACGACGTACGCGAGGGGTTGACGGCCGTCATCAGCGTGAAGCTGCCCCAACCTCAGTTTGAAGGGCAGACCAAGGGCAAGCTGAACAGCGACATTCAGGGTCAGATGGCGCAGTTTGTGAATACCGGCCTCGGTGAGTACTTCGACAAGAACTCGACGGTAATGCGCAAGATCGTGCAAAAGTGCATCGACGCCGCCCGCGCCCGCGAAGCGGCACGAAAAGCTCGCGATCTGACGCGGCGTAAGGGCGCGCTCGATTCCGGTGGGCTGCCCGGCAAGCTGGCCGATTGCCAGGAGAAGGACCCGGAACGCTGCGAGCTCTTTCTGGTGGAGGGCGAATCGGCCGGCGGCACCGCGAAACAGGGCCGCGACCGCCGCTTCCAGGCCATCCTGCCGCTCAAGGGCAAGATCCTGAACGTGGAGAAGGCGCGCTACGACAAAATGCTGGGCCACGAAGAGATCCGCGCCATGATCACCGCGCTGGGCTGCGGCATCGGCAAGGACGACTTCGACGCCGCGAAGCTGCGCTACGGCAAGATTATCCTGATGACCGACGCCGACGTGGACGGCTCGCACATCCGCACGCTGCTGCTCACCTTCTTCTTCCGTCACATGAACGAGCTCATCCGCCGCGACCACGTCTTTATCGCGCAGCCGCCGCTTTACAAGATCAAGAAAGGCCGCTTCGAGCAGTACATCAAGGACGATCGCGATTTTGTGAAAGTGATGGTGAAGCGCGCGGCCGAAGGCATGATCGTGCGCCACGGCGAGAGCGCAAGCCGCATCGAGGGCGCCGACCTCACGCGCTTCATGGGCACCTTGAACGAATACCTCGGTTTTGCCGAAAAGGTTGACAA
>JASHOO010000109.1 GCA_030041035.1 Bryobacteraceae bacterium
ACAGGGTCGGCGCTTTCCTGTTTTTGGCGTACGCTGGAATCAATGCGATTTTGCCAGCCGCGCCGGGTATGAACTTCGACGCCGGACCTACTGAGCCGCACGGATTGCGCCGCCACTTCGCCCCTACCATGCGCTATTGGATGCGCACGGAGGTGCACGTTCATGCGCTGGCTGTGGGCGCGAGCGTGCTGCTTTCCTTCTTCCCTTTCCTGGTCGTGATGATCTCGTTGTGCCGCTATGGTCTTCACTGGCGCGCTGCTGTCAATGCCATTTACATTGCGCTCAATGATTACTTCCCCGGTGACATGGGCGCCTTCATCCGGCGCAATCTGGTCGCCGTAATCGAGTCCCGCGGGCCGTTGCAAATCACTTCTACGGTGCTGCTGCTCATCACTTCGAACGGCATATTCGAACCCTTGGAAGTGGCTCTCAACGGAGTTTGGGGCGTGACGGAGAACCGCAGTTATCTCAAGAATCAGTTGCTGAGCCTGGGCCTGATCTTTCTGTGCGGTGGTCTGGTATTGCTTTCCTTTATCCTCACCGCTCTGAATCAGCAATACCTCGGCAGTTTTCTCGGGCTTGGCTCGGCACTGCCGGTATGGATCAATCGTGCGCTGTTTAAGATTGCCGCGGTGCCGGCTTCGATATTGGCGCTGTTCTTTGTCTACTGGCTGCTGCCGAATCGCCGCGTGCCGCCCTTACGCGTGGCCCCGGTCGCAATCCTGGTCGGCCTCGCGATCGAGCTGCTGAAGTATGTCAACCTCCTCACTTGGCCCCTGCTCAAGGAAAAACTGCAAAATGAGTACGGGCCGTTTTACATCTCCGTCACCATTGTGCTGTTCAGTTTCCTGGCCGCCATGATCGTGCTCGCCGGCGCAGAGTGGGCCGCGCGCGAGGTGCCGATCGAATCGCCAATCACCCCGGCCGAATTTGTAAAATACTCAGACGCCCATGAAAAACTGGAAGAAGATCGCGGAGGCGAACGAACTCCGCATACCGGAGCCTGACCTCGATCGCATCACGCCGGCACTCGAAGCATTAGAAGCCGCGTTCCGGCCCCTGGCGAAAGACATCCCCCATGATGTGGAGCCCGCGGTCGCCTTTTATCTCTTTCCGGAGCCTGTCGAATGACGATCCTGGAAGCCGCGCAAGCTTTGCGCAAACGCACGGTCTCCTCGGCCGAGTTGACCGAGGCCGCGCTCGGTCGCATTCGCGACCTGAATCCCAACCTCAATGCTTTTATCACGGTCGTCGAAGATTCCGCCCGAGCCCAGGCCAAGATCGCCGATGCCGACCTTTCCCGGGGTACCGATCGCGGGCCGTTGCACGGCATCCCGATCGCCGTGAAAGATGTATTCGAGACGCGCGGCGTGCGTACCACGTGCGGCTCGGCACTTTTCAAGGACAACGTGCCCGCCCGGGATGCCGCCGTTGTCGAAAAACTGGCAGCTTCGGGCGCGGTGCTTATCGGCAAAACCGGCATGCATGAATTGGCTTATGGCATCACCTCCAATAATCCGCATTTCGGCACGATTCGCAATCCCCGCGATCCGGATCGTATCCCTGGCGGATCGAGCGGCGGTTCCGGGGCGGCGGTGGCCGCGGAAATGGTGTTTATGGCCATGGGCAGCGATACCGGCGGCTCCATCCGCATCCCCGCGGCGTTTTGTGGAACCGTGGGTCTGAAGCCGACTACCGGTCGCGTCAGCCGCTATGGGGTGATGCCGCTCGATTTCTCACTCGATCACATGGGGCCCCTGACACGTTCCGCTCGCGATGCCGCAGTCATACTCGAAGCCATCGCCGGCTTCGATGCACGCGACGATACTTCATCCCGCGTACCGGTGGACCGCTACCTGCCGCCGTCGGACTGCTCCATCCGCGGGGTGCGTGTGGGCCTGCCCCGGAATTTCTATTTTGATCGGCTCGATCCCGACGTGGACGCCGCGGTCCGCCGGATGGCCGCAACTGCGGAATCTCTGGGTGCGCACGTGATTCCGGTGCAAGTGCCTGATATCGCGGCGCTTAACGCCGTGGGCCGCGTCATCCTGCTGGCCGAAGCCTCGGCGGTGATGGAGAAATACCTCACCCACCGTGATCAGTTCGGATCCGACGTGCTGGCTTTACTGGATCAAGGCCGTTTGCTCTCAGCCACCGATTACATCAACGCGCAGCGCCTCCGGCGGATGATGCAGCGTGATTTCGCGCAGTTGTGGCAGCGCGTGGATTGCTTATTTACACCCACCACCCCCATGCCGGCGCCCCGGATCGGGCAGACGGTCGCGCAGTTCGGCGATCAAACGGAAGATGTGCGGCTTGCCGCCACGCGCCTCGTGCGCGGCATCAACGTGCTCGGCCTGCCCGCTCTTTCCATGCCGTGCGGTTCCGATCGCCACGGCCTGCCGTTCGGCTTGCAGATCGTGGGACGGCCGTTCGACGAAGTCCTGATATTGCGCGTAGCGGCTGCACTCGAGGATTTTATGGCGACCGCACGCTAGGACCTAAGCTTATTCCAAAAATGATATAACCCCCTATGGGGATTGGAATATCCCGCGGACCGCTAATGCTAACCAATTGATTTACAAATGTGAAGTCTTTGGTTAACTACGTGCAACCGGCGGTGGCATCAGAAACAAAAAGACTAGACGCCGCCCCCGAAAGGGGCGCAGGGTGTCAGTCTTAGGCACGGGTGAAGATTAGGTAGCACGGGGAACCAGGGTACTCATTACGTCCTTCCGGGTCGCGGACCCGGGCAAACGGGGAAAAGGAGCGTAGTCGAAATGAAACAAAGTTATCGAATAAGCGCAGCAATTTTCATTTTCTTGGCTTTGGGTGCGGTGAGCGCTTTCGGGCAGGCCGAGACTGGTCAAATCGTAGGTTCCATTGCGGATCCGAGCGGAGCGTCTATTCCGGGGGCAAAAGTCACGATTCAAGCTGTGTCGACCGGGGCCGAACGCGTACAGAATACGAACGCTTTGGGAGCGTTCACATTTACCAACCTACTTCCTGACACTTACAGCGTAACGGTTGAGGCGCAAGGTTTTGCCATCCTTAAAGAACGGACTTTGGTGACGGTGGGGGCCAAGGTGGGATTAGACCTAAAGCTGGAAGTCGGAACGGCGGCCACAGTGGTCGAGGTAGCGGAGAGTGCCGCGGTGGCAGTCAATACCGAGACCCAAACCATTAGTCAGGTGCTCAACGAGCAACAACTGACGGAGCTTCCGACGATTACACGCAACCCCTATTCGCTGATCGTGACCTCGGGGAATGTGAGCGAGGATGACCCGACCGGCGGCGGGGCAACGGGGCGCGGAGCGGGGGTGACAATCAATGGCCTGCGCTCATCGGGGACCAATGTCCTGCTGGATGGCGTCGCCAACAACGACGAATTCGACGCCGAGGTTGGTCAGCAGGTGCCGCTCGATTCGGTTCAGGAAATCGGCATCATCACCAACAATTTCACGGCTGAATACGGCCGCGCCGATGCCGGTATCATCAATGTGACCACCAAGTCGGGAACCAATGATTTTCACGGCACGGCGTACGAATTCAACCGGGTTTCGGATCTGGCGTCTAACACCTTCAATAACAACGCCTACGGGATCGATAAGCCGCACTTTACACGCAATCAATTCGGTTACTCGGTGGGCGGCCCAGTCAAAAAGAACAAACTGTTTTTCTTCAGCAGCACGGAATGGACCCGGGTACGCAGCGCAGCGAACATCACCACATTAGTGCCGGATCCCGACCTGATCGCGGCTGCCGCGCCTGGCACACAGTCCATATTCTCCACGTACGGTAAGCTGGCGACGGGCACGTCAGTGCTGCAAACTTTCAGCAGGAACCAACTGGCGGCAATAGGGGCGGACCCATGCGCGGGGGCTTCGCCGACGGGCGGATGTTTGGCTTACAATCCCAACGCGCCGATGTTCGATCTGCTTAGCTATAACGCGCCGAGCAATTCCGGAGCCGGAAACCCGCAGAATGCCTACTCAACCGTGGAGCGGGTGGATTACAACCTGAGCGACAGAACACTGATCTATGCGCGTTACGCGCTCTATAGCGAGGTCGATACCCCGGGCGGAGTTTCAAACAGCCCCTACGCCGGAGACAATATCGGACAAACGGTCTTCAACAATAGCCTGATTGTTTCCATGACGCACACGTTCTCGCCCAGTTTCGTCTCGCAGTCGAAACTCGATTTCAACCGGTTTAACACGCTGCAGCCGCTGCCCCAAAATGGCGTGGTGCCTTCTTATTACCTCGGCAACGCCACCTCCGGGACCTCGCTCGGACCTTACCTGGTCTCCTTGCCGGGCGATGAACCTTCGAGCCCCGGCACTGGCGGTTATCCGTTTGGCGGGCCACAAAACTTCGGAGAGGGCTACCAGGATCTGAGCTACACAAAGGGAAAGCATGAATTCCGATT
>JASHOO010000110.1 GCA_030041035.1 Bryobacteraceae bacterium
TGCGGATTTTTTCCGCGCCCCAGCAACAGGTGGAGGCGAGCAACAAGAGCGCGAACGGTTTCATGCTCGCGCCGATGATAGCACGCGAGGGCAGAAGCCTGATGTTGACCGCAGGGGAGAACAGAAGATGGTGCAGTAGGCCGTCAGGTGGTCCTTCACCGCATGGCCGGCAATTCGGAAAGATAGCGGAACAAAGCTGTGAGGGCCTTTCCGCGATGGCTCACAGCCATCTTCTCTTCCAGGGAAACCTCGGCGAGCGAGCGGTGGTAGGGCGGATAGTAGAAGAGCGGATCGTAGCCGAATCCGCCGGCGCCGCGTGGAGTTTCGAGAATTTCACCTTCGACTGCGGCGCGAAAGGTGCGGAGCAGTTCGCCGCGGTTGGTGAGGGCGATCACGCACACAAATCGTGCACAGCGATTTTCGCGGCCGCGCATGTTTCCCAGAAGCAGGGTGTTGTTGAGCGCGTCCGTCGCGCCGGGACCGGCGTAACGGGCGGAAATCACGCCAGGGGCGCCATCTAGCGCGTCTACTTCGAGGCCTGAGTCATCCGTGAACAGAACTCCGGGGGCATGAACGCCGTAATATCTGGCCTTCAAGACGGCATTATCCTCGAAAGTCCGGCCGGTTTCGTCACAGGGAGGGAGCTGAGCGATATCGGGCAATTCCTGAATTTCGAAACCGAACTGCTGGGCCGCGAGACGAAACTCGCGGAGCTTTCCGGGGTTCCCGGTGGCGCAATAAACGGTCACCGTGTTTGGATCACCTGCTTCTGAAGCTCGATCAGGTCACGAATTCCGGCGCGAGCCAGTTCAATGAGGCGGCTGAACTGAGCGTCGTCGAAGGGATGATGCTCGGCAGTGGCTTGCACTTCGACGAATTTGCCAGCGCCGGTCAGTACCAGGTTCATGTCGACGTCTGCGCGGGAGTCTTCTTCGTAGTCGAGGTCGATCATGGGCTCGCCGCCCACGATGCCTACGCTGGTAGCGGCTACGGAATCGAGGATGGGCGATTTCTTGAGCGCCCCAAACTGCAAAAGCTGGCGGGTGGCGAGGGCGAGGGCGACGTAGGCGCCGGTGATGGAAGCAGTGCGCGTGCCGCCATCGGCCTGAATGACGTCGCAATCGATCAGAATCGAACGCTCTCCGAGCGCGTCGAGATCGACCACAGCGCGCAACGACCGGCCGATGAGGCGCTGGATTTCGTGGGTCCGACCGGAGGGTCTCCCTTTGGAAACCTCGCGCGGTGTGCGCTTGAATGTGGCGCGAGGCAACATGGCGTATTCGGCGGTAATCCACCCCTGGTTTGCGCCGCGCAGGAATTGTGGAACGCTGTCTTCTATGGAGGCTGCGCATAGAACCCGTGTGTTCCCCACGGTGATGAGCGCGGAGCCCTCGGCTGTCTTCAGGTAACCGGTCTGGATTTCGACCGGACGCATTTGATCGGCCCGCCGGTTATCCGCTCGCATATTTGAGCACCAGGTACATGACGACGAACAAGATAGCGATCCCGACGAAGACCAAAATGACGCAGGGCAGGCCGCCTTGCACCTGAGGGGTCTTATCCTTTTTCGGCCTGACCGGTTTGAACTTTGCCATAGGATGGCACGCGAGCGCGGGCCAATTACGGATGGTAGCAGGAATTGGTAGAATCGGCTTCGCAATGGGGCGATGCTGTGTTCTCGCCGTCGTGTTATTTCTCGCGGCTTGCACGTCAAGTCCAGCGGCCCCGGCGTTTCCGCCGGTAGTGGCCGGCGTGTGGAAACTGAAAGGCGTACAACGATTCGATGCCGGACAGGCGCCGGAGATGGTGCGCAGAATCGGAACGCGCGGCTGGTGGAGCGCGACGTACGAAGGCGCGGGATCGGTAACGGTAGAGATGTACGCGCTTCCTGGGGCGGCAGCCGGACTGGAAATGGTGCAACAGTGGCGTCCGCTGGCGGACAGCGGGGTATGGTATACGCCGCACTATTTCGTGGTGGTTCGTTGGAAGAGCGCAGAGCGTGCTGCAGTCGGCGCGATGATCCGGGAGCTGGAGAAGCAATTCGCGGAACGCGATTAGTCAGCGGGCGCGCCACTCGACTGGTTTCAGATCTCCCACGATCACACTAAATGCAAAAGCTCCGACCACGAGCGCCACGCACACGGCCACGAAAGCCAGCAAGAACTGGCCGGTGGCATCGACAATTTTCCCGGTGAACCAGGGGCCGAAGATACCGGCGAAGTTGCCGAACATGTTCTGCCAGCCGGTCCACTTGCCAGAGGCTTCAGGACCGGCGAGCGTTTGCGTGATGGCCCAGAGATTCGAGGTGAAAATTCCGAAGCACAGACTGCTCACGATGAGGAAGACCATCGAGGTGGCAGAGTCGTGAACGATGGCGGCCGGCAGGATCAGAGTGCTGAGCAACATGCCGCCCGCCATAAAGGTTTTGCGCACACGCGTAGGGCTGCCGCCGCGAGCGATCCAGAGGTCGGACGCCCAGCCACCTGTGGCGGAGGAGAGCGCCACGCCCCAGAATGGCATGGAGCCGAACACCGCCATCATGTTCGCGGTGAAGTGACGTTCCATGACGAGATAGGGTGGCAGCCAGAAAACCAGAAAGTACCAGGCGTAGTTTACGCAGAACAGGCCCAGAAACGTGCCCCAGGCGCTTCGCTGGCCCAGGATTTCGAGAATACCGGGACAATGGCCATCACCCGGAAGTTTGACAGACGCCGGATGTGGACCCCAGATGCCCCACGGGATGAGCCAAAGCAGGCCTCCGATACCGAGGATAAAAAATAATGCGCGCCAGCCGAACTGGCCCACGACGAGGCCGCCGATCAGCACGCCGAGAGCAGGGCCGCACTTGGAGCCGGCATCGATCAGCGCGTTGGCCGTACCGCGATGGCGTTCGGGAAAATTTCCGGCGAGAATGCGCGAATAAGACGGATAGGCAACGGATTCGCCTATTCCCAGCAGCAGACGCAGGACGAAAATGGCGGCGAAGGAACTGGCGAGGCCGGTGAGCAAGGTGGCCGCGGACCAGATGAGAAATCCGCCGCCGAGGACAAGGCGCATATCGTGACGATCGACCAGCCAGCCGGCCACGAGCTGAAAGGTGGCGTAGGTCCAGAAGAAGGTGGAAAAGAGCATACCAAGCTGGGTTTTGGTGAGATGCAGCTCAGCGCTGAGGAAGGGCGAAGCGACGGCCAGCGTGCCGCGGTCGATGTAGTTGACGCCGATGGAGACGACCAGCAGCGCCAGCACGAGCCATTGCACCAACGACAGGCGGGTTTCGACTCCGGACGAAGCCGTCATCAAGGAATTTTGATTCTACACAACCGGTGAGGCAGCGAAGGGGACGGGAATTGGTCCGCAAAATGCGGATCGACTAAAGATCCGTCAGGTGTTGCAGCTCACCGGTGCTGTCGCCGATTTTTTCGGGCGGCACGCCCATGTGGTCGAGCAGGGCCACGTAGAGGTTGTTCATGGGCGTTTCCTTGGAGTAGCGCACGTGCCGGCCGGGCCGGATGGCGCCGTTGCCGGTTCCGGCGACGAGCGCGGGCAGGTCGTTGTGCGTATGCTGATTGCCGTCCGACAGACCGCTGCCGTAAACCACCATCGTGCGGTCGAGCATGGTGGCGTCGCCATCGGGCGTGGATTTCAGCTTGTTGAGGAAGTAAGCAAACTGTTCCAGATGGAAGCAGTTGATTTTGGTCACCTTTTCGATCCACTCCGGATTGCCGCGGTGATGTGTGAGCGGGTGGTGGGCGTCGGGAACGCCGATTTCGCGGTAGGTGCGCGTGCTGCCCTCGCGGCAGATCATGAAAGTGGAGATACGGGTCAGATCGGCCTGGAATGCCAGCGTCATGAGATCGAACATGAGGCGGACGTGGTCGGCGAACTCGACCGGGACACCAGCCGGCTTTTCGATCGACGGAGTGAACTGTGTAGAATCGTGCTCGGCCTGCTCGATGCGGCGCTCGATTTCGCGCACGGCGTCGAGATACTCGTCGAGCTTGCGGCGGTCGGTTCGGCCCAGGTCGCCTTTCAGACGCTGGGTGTCGTCCATCACGAAGTCGAGGATGCTTTTATCATAGGCGAGCCGCTTGGCGCGCACTTCCGGTGTCTCACTGGCATCGCCGAATAGGCGTTCGAATACGGCGCGCGGATTCACCTCCGGCGGAAGCGGCGTGGTAGCGGTGCGCCAGGCGATACTGTTGCTGTAAGCGCAGCTATAACCGGAATCACAGTTGCCGACCAGACGGCCGTCTTCGCAGCCCAGTTCAAGCGAGGCGAAGCGCGTAGCGCCGCCCACTTTTTGAGCGGCGATCTGATCGACGGAGACACCCAGCGAAATGTCGGCACCGGAGGTTTTCTTGGGGTGGATGCCGGTGAGAAAGGTGGCAGCGGCGCGGGCATGATCACCGGGCCCATCGCCCAACGCCCGGCCATTATTCTGGGTCAGACCGGAGAGCACCAGGAGGTCCTGACGATACGGCTCGAGCGGCTTTAAAATGCGCGTGAATTCAAACGCGGAACCCTCCGCAGCCGGGGTCCAATCCTTCATGATGATACCGTTGGGCACGTAGACGAAGGCGAGGCGGCGCGGGGTGTTGACGGCGCCGATGCGGCCGGCGGCGAACGCGGGGGTCATGGCATCCAGGAACGGCAGGGCAACGGCGGCGCCCATGCCGCGCAAAAAAGTACGCCTGGGTACGTGCTTGCGTTTGATCACGGCTTTCCTCCAGCCAAAGCTGCAACCTGTTGCGGCGCGCGAGTTGGGGCTTCTCCATGACGCATCTGGAAAGGCAAGCTTTCTACGATTCCCAGCACCAACTGGGAGAAGCGGTAATCGTTGGCCGCCAATCGGCTACAAATCAAGTTTACAGCAGGTTTGTCGTACGGTTCCAGGCCCCGGCCCAGCGCATAAGTGAGCATTTTTTCGGCCACGCAGCGAGCGAAGGCGTCGCGGTCGGTTTTCAGGATCTCCTTCAGCTCCGCCGGGCTGCGGAATGAGCGGCCACCGGGAAGCGTGCCAGCGGCATCGACGGGGAACTTCCCGTCGTAAGTCCGCCAACGGCCGATCGCGTCATAATTCTCCAGGCCGAAGCCGAGCGGGTCCATCCGGGAGTGGCAGGTGGCGCAGGCAGGGTTAGCGCGGTGCTGCTCGAGCTGCTGGCGCAGCGAAGCGGTGGTGCCGATAGCGGCTTCATTCAGGTTGGGAACTCCGGGCGGCGGGGGCGGCGGGGGGTCGTTCAGGAAATTCTCCAGGACCCATTTGCCCCGCAGTACGGGTGAGGTTCGCGTTGGGTACGACGATACGGTCAGGACACTCGCCTGAGTGAGGATGCCGGAACGCTCGTCGCCGGTGAGTTCGACGCGGCGAAATTCGGGGCCGGTGATTCCGGGAATTCCATAGTGTTTGGCCAAGCGCTCATTGAGGTAAGTGAACCGGCCGTCGATGAAATCGAGGATGCTGCGATCGTCGCGAATGACGGCCTCAAAGAAAAGGCGGGTTTCCTGCTTCATCGCCTGGCGAAGGTTTTCGTCGAAGTCAGGGAAGCGGTCGGGATCAGGCTTCACGCTGTCCAGGTTGCGCAGTTCCAGCCACTGGCCGGCGAAATTGTCGACCAAAGCAACTGATTTCGGGTCGAGCAGCATGCGCCGCACTTCAGGAGCAAGCACTTCGGGCTTGTGCAATTTGTGCTCCCCGGCGAGGCGGAACAGTTCTTCATCAGGCATGCTGCTCCAAAGGAAATAGGACAGGCGCGAGGCAAGCTCGAAATCGTCGAGCCGGTGCGAGAGGGCAGGATTGTTCGCGTCGGGGTCACTCTCGATACGGAACAGGAAGTGCGGAGAAACGAGCATGGCTTCAAGCGCGACGCGAATACCCTGCTCGAAGGAATCTCCGTTCTGCTGCGCCAGGTTGACGAAGTGCACCAGGCCATTGACCTCCGGGGCTGTCACCGGGCGACGGTAGGCACGGCGTGCGAGTTCAGCCACGATAAGTCGGGCGCAGTCGGGCGTGTGCTGGCTGCAAATGAAAATGCGCTTGTGGCTTGCCGTGAGCGGGCGTGGGTGCGGATTGTAGGGACCGTTAATCTCGAAGCGGTCGACAAAGGGTGGGCGGAGTGGCCGCTTATTCTTGTCTTTTGCGTCACTGGGATCCGGCGCGGCATCGGGCCGGGAATCATCGTGCAACAGAGTGGCCTTTAATTCGTGCTCTCCGTCGGTAATGTGTAGGCGCAACTCGCTCACGCGCGGGGCCTCGTCGTCTGTGCTTACGGGAAGGGTTTTGATCTCCTTGCCATCCAGCCAAAGCGTGATCAGTTCCGCATCATGCCTTCCGGCAACCAAGCTGCGAATGTCATAATCGCCCTCCACTGGAAATTCGTGTTTGGCGGTCAAGTCGCGCGCGGGCTGTTGATCCTCACCCACGGGCAGGTGTGCGATTCGCTCCTGGGTGGGCTTGGGCGGTGGATCCGCGACGATGGCCCTGTGCGCGATTTTTTCGGCAGCCGACAGGTATTTCTCCATCAGCACCGGAGAGAGCGAGAGGACGTCGCCGATGTTGTCGAACCCGTAACCCGAGTCGTCGGCGGGGAAGTCGGAGGCGGGTTTGAAGTCCACGCCCACCAAGTCGCGAATCGTGTTGTTGTACTCGACGCGATTGAGGCGGTGAGCAGTCATCCGGCCCGGGTCCGGCTTGATCTCGCGATCGAGCCGCGCGAACTGTGCGTCAAACCACGCCGTGACCGGGCCGATTTCCTCGGGCGGCGGCGCTGGAATCCCCTTTGGCGGCATCTGGCCGGTCCGGAGTTTCTCGACAACTTTTTCCCAGATGTCGCGGTCCTTGAGGGCGGCTTTGGAATCCGAATAGCCCTCCAAACTCAGTCCGCCGACCTTCATCTTGGCGTTATGGCACAGCAGGCAATGGGACTTAAGGAACGGCTCGACCGTGTTCTCAAACGAAGGACCGGCTGCCAGACAAAGATAAGGCAAAAGACCAACAAGTCCGAGCAGGCGCGCCATTACTGTTTACAAGTATACAAGGAGCGCAGCTAGGGCCGGGCGGGGTTAACGAGCTTCTCCCTCGCCACCAGGTATGTTTTGAGACACTCCCCGAGAGGCGGCATCGGCGCCAGACCGGCGCGCTCCATCTTTTCGTTGGAAAGAGCCGAATACTTCGGACGACGTGCGGCTGTGCGGTATTCCCGCTCATTGGTCGGCTGGAGAGAAGGTTTGAAGCCAGCGGACTCAAAAATCAGCCTGGCGAAATTGAACCAGGAGATCGGCGTGCCGCCTCCGATGTGAAATACACCGCGATGGTTCTTCTCCGCCAACTCGATGGTGCGCGCAGCCAGCAGAGGCGCGTAAGTGGGCAAGGCGATGTGGTCCTCAACCACGCGGATGGGCTGCCCACCGGTGGCAAGGCGCAGCATCAGCTCGACGAAATTACCCCGGTTGGTCCGCAAGCCGGCCGGGCCAAAGACGCCGCAGGTTCGCACGATCAGGAGGTTCTCGAGATAGGCCTGCGCATACAATTCACCGGCCAGCTTGGAAACCGCATAAGCGCCAAGGGGGTGAGTGGGATCCTCCTCCTGGTATGGCCGCTGCGCGGTGCCATCGAAAACGTAATCGGTAGAGAAATGTACCAGGCGCGCATCGGTTTGGCGGCAGGCCACGGCCAAATTGCGGACGCCGAGAGCGTTGGCGACATAAGCAGCCTGCGGCTCCTTTTCGGCAATGTCCACCTGGTTGTATGCGGCGGCATTGAAAACGACCTGGGGGTCAAGTTTCGCCAGCACGCGCTCCACTTTGGCACCGTCGGCAATATCCACGCCGGTCCGCTCCCAGCCTGTTACCTCATAGCCGCGGCCCTGAAGTTCGCGGACGAGTTCCACACCGAGTTGCCCGGAACATCCGAATACCGCCGCTTTGCGCGCCATAAAAGATGAGCATAGCGCAGTCGCGAAGGCAGCACGCCCACCGCCGTTGTGAACCCCTGATTGAACAGATACACTGAAAATCAATCCATCTAGCGAGGAAGGATTATGGGCGAGGAAAAGGACTTGACGCGACGCGATGTCGTAAAGGCCGCCGGCGCAGCGACGTTGATGGCAGCGGTCGAGAAACTCGAAGGGGCTCCGGCGATCCAAACCGTGCGGGCCGCCAACGACCAGGTCCAGTTTGGCATGATCGGGACCGGGAGCCGCGGTACCTATCTCCTCAAGCATCTGAAGAGCATCGATAACGGGCGCTGCGTGGCGCTTTGCGATATCCAGCCGCAAAACCTCGACCACGGCGTTCAGACCATCGGGAACAATCCGAAGACGTTCAAGGATTACCGCGAGCTGCTGGTGCAGAAAGAAGTAGACGCCGTTTTTGTGACGGTGCCTTTATTCGTGCATTTTCCCATCACGCGCGATGCACTAACGGCGGGCAAGCACGTATTCTGCGAAAAATGCCTGGTGTTCAAGCCGGAAGAGGTGCACGCGCTGCGCTCGCTCGCGAACGAGCGTCCCAAACAAATCCTGCAGACCGGGCTCCAGCGGCGCTACAGCTATTTTTACCAGACGGTGAAGAGCATGGTGGATAAAGGCATACTCGGCAACGTCCATCACATTCACGCGCAGTGGCACCGCAACATGATCAACAAGCCCAGCACGCTGTGGACCATGAAACCGGGTGGGGAATCCAACATCGCTAACTGGCGGCTTTACCGTTCCATGTCGGGCGGGCTGACGGCTGAATTAACATCCCATCAGGTGGACGTGTCTGACTGGATGTTCGGGGCTTCACCGGAATTCGTGATGGGTTTGGGTAGCTTAGACATGCTGAAAGATGGGCGCAACGTTTACGATAACATCCAATTGATTTATAAGTATCCCGAGGGACAGAAGCTGACTTACTCATCCATTAGTACCAATCAATTCCTGCCTTACTTCAACGGGAACCGTCCGGAGATGGGAGAGATCATCATGGGTACGGACGGAACCGTCGAAATCACTGTAGGCGATGACGTGCACCCAGCGATCGCCTGGTGGTATCGCGAGCCTCCGAGGACAACCACGGTGGCTAAGGCCGATGAGAAAAAGAAAGAGACGTTCGTCGCCGGCGCAACGATGGTGGCATCGGGCGGCGCCAACGGCCCGA
Organism: Bryobacteraceae bacterium; assembly: GCA_030041035.1. GTDB lineage: Bacteria > Acidobacteriota > Terriglobia > Bryobacterales > Bryobacteraceae > QHXW01. The sequence continues at coordinate 9,139 of JASHOO010000110.1, forward strand.
TACCCATCATGACCAGTGATCTGGAGTTCACCGGTAGTGAGAGCTTTCTCAGCCGGGAGGTAAAGTTTGCACGGCGGTGGTTGACATCCAAGGGAGTGATACTTCAGGAAGAGCAGCGCAACCCAGTGGACAGGGAACTGGAAAGCTTTTTCCAAAGCTGCCGGGACGGAAAACGTCCCCTGGCGGACCTGGAGATCGGGTTGGCAGACTCGGTGGCGGTGATTCTCTCGAATCTGGCGATGGATGAAGGGCGCAAAGTCTACTTTAACGAGATAGAAAAGCTGGGACGGGAAACAGAGGCAAAGAAGAGTTGAGTCTTACCAGCGCACCTTGGGAGTCTCGATAACCTGGTCTTCCACGAGCTCCCAATCGCCGAGTGGGAGTTCGACTTCCACAAAGCCCTTGAAGCGGCCGCGCCCATAACCGCTGGGAACACCCTCACAAGCGATCACGTTACTGGGGAAACCCATGGCATGACTGGATACGCCGAGGGACTCGAGAGGCTGCCCGGTGGCGGAGAGAAAGCGCCGTGTGACCAAGCGCCAGGCTGCCGTCAAGGCCATCAGACTGCCCATGATCACCATGGCGGCTTGTAGAACCAGCATCCCCAGCGGCACGGTGGTGACACCTTGGTTTGCCGAGCCCGCGGCCAACAACGCGCCAGGTACCAGTGTGGTTAAGCCGAGAGAAGACATCCACGGCTGTGTCCGCTTGGCGTGAAATCTGCGGATGAGGAAGTGGCCCCACTCCTGGCGGGAGATCTGGTGCCGCTGCACGATTTGACGCTCCCGCCGTCCCTTTACTACGTGGCCGAATACCTCTTGCGGGACTACCGCTTCGCTTTCCCGGAAATCGGTGCGGTCGCATAAAATCTGCCACACTTCGACGATCTGCCCCTTGGCCATGATCGCCACTAATTTCGAAGTGCCGGACTTCTCGAGGGCTGACATATGCTCATCACTTACTGACTCGCCAAACACCTGCTGAGCCAGTAAACTTTACAACCTAATAATAGTTCTAAAGGCCAGAAAATGTAAACGACATTTAGCCTAAATGTTTACCGTAAAAAGATTACTTGGATAACAAAAAAGATAACTTTCGGCTTACTGTCTGTAGTTAATTATTGGCACCAAATTACCGGTAGGAAGGCTGAGTGCGAGGAACGGTTTTTGCCCGTCCCTCTCACTGATCCAGCTATTTCGAGCTCGGGCTGGGGGGTGCCTGTTCGATGACCACAGGCTTTTCTTCACGAATGGTGTAATTCGCCGGCACTTCAAACAGCGAGTGCGGCGGCTCGGCCTGCTGGATATTTGAAAGCCTGTAGGTTGTTTCGCCAATCTGCGGGTCGCTGTGCTTGCTCAGGATCACCATCTGCAAATCGGATGAGTACCAGGTTTCGGAAATGATCTCGATGGGCTGGTCGTTGCCAATGACACCGGCTGAGATCGTTCGGGTCGTGCGTGTGCCTGTGACCGACACGCCTTCAATGGTCTGCTGACCCAAAGACTCAGTTTTCACCTCGCCGGGTTCCTTCATCTTCAGAGCTGAGATTGAAGCTGTGGCCAATCCGCCGGCCGC
>JASHOO010000111.1 GCA_030041035.1 Bryobacteraceae bacterium
CCGTTCAAGCGTCTTCACGGATTCCACTTTTTTCACCACCGGCAGCTCGCGCAGGTCCTGCTCCAGTTCTGCCGGCGGCGTAGGGAGCGCGATCTCGAAATAAATGCGTGCTTCTTGCGCGCCGCTTTCGAGAATGTCAACCGAAGTAATGTCCCCTTGGTGCTCGGCGATGACTCCGGTCAGCCGGTGCAGCACACCCAGTTGGTCTTCTGTCGTGACCACCAGACCAATGGTTTCGCCGTTCATGGCCGCGTTCCCGCCGATATCATGTTTTCCAAAGTCTGCAAATCAGCCGGCTCGCCCATCACGATCAGGTAGTCGCCGGCGCGAATCACGGTTTCCGCCGCCGGGTTGAATAGCATGGTCCCATCCGCTTGGCGAATGCCCAGCACGATAACACCGATGTCTCGGCGGATGCGGGTTTGCTCCAGCGAACGCGAGGCGAAACCGCTCCCCTCCGGCACGCGCACCTGTTCGATATCCACGTCGAACCCCATACCCTTCGTGGCGACGTCGAAAAATTGGAACACGTGCGGCCGCAAGACCGCCTGCGCCAGCCGGTACCCGGCCGTGGTGTACGGCGCATAGAGAGCGTCTGCGCCGGCCCGTCGCAACTTCTGTTCCGCTTCCTCTTCGGCCGCCCGCGTGGCCACAAAAAGTTTCGGATTCAGGTTCTTCGCCGAAAGAATCACGAATAGATTATCGGCGTCGGTGGCTAGCGCGGAGATTAGCCCGCGGGCCCGCTCAACCCCGGCCGTGCGCAGCGTCTCGTCGTGTGTCGAATCCGCCGTCATCGCCAGCATGCCGGCCTGGAGGGCCCGCTCCGTCCGCTCGGACTCGCGATCCACCACCACGAACGGCACGCCCGCGCGCTTCAGCTCCTGCGCCGCACTGCGGCCCACCCGTCCGTAGCCGCAAACGATAAAGTGCTGCTCCAGCTTCTCGATCATCCGCCGGTTTCGCCGCTTCCCAAAATATTCTCCCAGTTCCAGCGCGATGATGCTCTGCGTCATGGCGCCGATGGCAATGAACAGGGTGATGACACCGAAGAAAATCAGAAACGAGTTGAACACCCGCCCGGCGTGGCTCAGCGGATGGATCTCCGCGTAGCCCACGGTCGATACCGTGATCAGCGTCATGTAGAAGGCGTCGAATACCGGGTAGTTGTCGATCAACGTGAATCCGATCGTGCCCATCAGCAATACGATCGCTATCAATCCGGCGACAAACATCAGCCGGCGCAACAAGTATTTCATTGGGAGTTCTCATCTAGCGTAGGACAGGCGTCTCCGCGTGTCCAACACCGGGATTGCTATGATCGTCAATGGAGTCCAATATCCGCCAATATCTGAATAAGCCATTCCTTACCGCGCTCGGCGTCGGCCTCGTAGTGGTCGCCATCGCGGTGGCGTGGATGTTCTACATCAACCGCGGCGCCCACATCGAGCCCGCAGGTAAGATTCTAAAGGTCCGCACCCTGGCTCTCGACGAGAACAGCTCTGCGGCTATCATCGATTTTCGCATCACCAATTCGTCCGACTACACCGTAATTGTGCGCGAGGTCGACATCACCATGGACGCACCAAACGGCTCCGAAGTCGACGGCACAACCGTTTCCGAGGGCGACGCGCGCCGTCTATTTCAGTACTACCCGATCCTGGGCCAAAAGTATAATGACTCGCTGATTATTCGCGATCGCATCAAGCCCCACGAAACGCTCGACAGGATGATCGCCGCCCGGTTCGAGATTCCCGCGGCGCAGCTCGATGCCCGCAAGAGATTGAAGGTGCGCGTCGTCGATATTGACGGGCCTTCGGGGGAACTGATCGAGACCAGATGAAGTGGTACGCCAGGCCGCACGCGCTCAGCCGGCGGGAAGTTTTTCGCCTAAGTGGCGTGCCTGCGGTGTGCGCCTTGACCAACGCCTGCAAATCCATGGGAAGTGAAATTCTCGACTTACCCGCTCCGCCGGCCGATGCCCGCCTGCCCTACGGACCGGATCCGTTCCAGTTCGGTGACCTGCGCCTGCCTCAGGGAGCCGGGCTGCATCCGGTAGCCATCGTACTCCACGGCGGCTTCTGGCGTGCGCGCTACGGCCTGGACTACGCCGGGCACATGTGTTCAGCTCTCAAAAGCATCGGCGTCGCCACCTGGAATCTCGAGTACCGGCGCATCGGCAATCCTGCAGGCGGTTGGCCCAACACCTTCCTCGATGCGGCACTCGGCGCCGATCATGTTCGTGCCCTCGCGAAAAAGTATCCGCTCGATCTGAAACGTGTAATCACCGTGGGTCACTCGGCCGGTGGCCACCTCGCCCTGTGGCTGGCGGCCCGCCGGCGGCTTCAACCCGGCGACCCCCTGGCGACTCCTGATCCCATCCCGATCTACGGCGCTGCACCGATCGCCGGCGTGGTGGACCTCCGCCGCGCCTGGGAACTGCGATTGAGCGATGGAGTCGTCGCCGAGCTGATGGGCGGGCCGCCCGAGAAATTCGCGCAGCGATACCGCTCCGGTTCGCCCATTGAACTTGTGCCCCTCGGTGTTCGCGTTCGCTTGCTTCACGGAACCGAGGATTCCGTTGTTCCCATTGAAATCAGCAACAGCTATCAGAAGGCCGCCAACCGCGCCGGCGATGACGCCAGACTGGTTGTCCTGGCCGGAGCGGACCACTTCGCTCCTATCGACCCGCGCTCCGAACACTGGCCCACCGTGGAGAAATCCGTGCAGGGCTTGCTCTAGGGGCCGGACACGCCTCGCCTTTTTTCAGACTTCCACGGAAAGTTTGAGCTGCGAAGCGATTTCCCTGATTCGCTCGACCGATCTCCGATAATCTTGTACCATCGTCTGACTCATTCCCAGATCCAGCCCGAGATAACCTCGGTACTTCATTCCCTTTAGCACGCGGAAAAACTCCAGCCAGTCGATCGATCCCTCGCCGATGGGCAGATGGTTCGGGTTCACCGGATCGTTGTCGGAAATGTGTATGTTGGCGAAATTCCCTTCGAGTTTCTTCAACGCGAGCACCACATTCTCACGTTGCGCGGAAAAATGGCCCGTATCGAAATTCGCCTGGAAGTTGGGCCGCCGCACATCCTCGATGAGCCGCAACAGCGAGTCCACCGAGCAGATCACTTCGCCCACGCGCGGCTCCATGATCACCGTCTTGCCGTGTCCGGCGGCGATATCGGCACATGCGCGGCACGATGTCACCAGCGCATCCCACACGCTCTGCCACCGGAAACACGCCGGAATGCGTACCCGCGTCTGATTCGCGAACGCGTATTTTCGTTTTCCACCTAATTCATAAGGCTTGGCGCTGATGTATCGGACCGGCGGGGCGTAGCTGGCCAGATGCAGCGTTTCCGAGCCGAACAACGCCCCCAGTTCTGCGCCCATGCGGAATCCATCCAGCGCTTTGCGGCGTTTCCCAGCATTGAGCGAAACCAGTGCCGGATCCACGACGCAGAAATTGTGAACGTGCAAACCGCAATCCGCAAGCGCCGCGGCAACAGTTTTGCGATGCGCATACATCGCGCGCAGATGCGCGGCACCCAGTCCCTCCATCTCCAGAAAACGGAAGCCCAGCCTCCGAATTTGCGGCAATGCGGCCAGCACGTCACGTATGCTGTGCGGATAGCCGTACTGAAAAATGACATACAGGTACGTGATACTGAGGCGCATGAGCTTCCGTAAAACGAAGCCTCATTCTGCACCATTGTGGGTAACGGGGCAACCGCTATGCCGGCTTGGCGAAAGTGATCTTCAATCGCCAGTTCTTGATGCGCACCGAATTCTGGATTGCGGGCTGGACCGGGTCGGAGGAGTGTGCCGACGGCGGTTGCTCGGCGGCCGCTCCTCGCGGAGGATCCGGCGTAGCCTCGGGCGCCAGGCCCGGTACTGCATCAGTTCTGGAGGTCATGGCCGGAACACTGAGCTGTGCTTCCGGCCTGGCGGCTGCCACTGGCATGGCCGGCTGGAAGGTGGCCGTCGAGACTGGCCGGCTCGCCGGTGCAGCGCTCATAGCCGCTGGCCGCGCAATTTCCGGCTCCGCCAGGTGTGCCGCTTCCGTCTTGGGCGGCTCCATGGCGCGCTTCAATTCCTCTTCCAGCTGCATCACCGCAGCGGAAACCTGGAAGACGGGTCTGTGGATCTCGAAGGCCGCCCCCATGTCGGAAAACATCAGGGGCTCGCCGTCGATCTGCTGGCAAACGAGATCCAGTTCCGCGGCTTCAGCCACTTGTGGCTGCGCTTCGCCCGCCGCCGCGTCGAAAACTGGGATCATTATCGATGCCAGCATCCCGGCTGGCAGCGGCTGAACGTTCGCACATCGCGCCGTTTGCCCGGCAGCCTCGCCGGCGACGAACATCTCCACATCCTCGATCAGCTCGGCTGGTTCCAGCGCCGGCATCGACGGAGCGGCGTAATCCCAGGCGTGGAATGACGGCGACAGAGCCTGCGCTGCGACTGCCGGCTGCAACTCGGGAGTCGCGGCCCGGTTTGAAACCCCGCTGGCCGCCACCATGTCTGCCGGCGTCAGCAGGTGAGCCACCCGCTCTTCGGGTTCAAACGCGGCGTCACAAAACACTTCAACGTCCGGAATCGCCGGGCCATTGCACGCCGAAAAGGAATCTTCCTCGACCATGAAATAACACTCGGCTGCGTTGAACGGCGCAACGTGCAAGTGCAGGAAGTCTGCGGAACGCGGCGGGGCCGTAGGTTTTTCGACATCGCTATCGTCAAAGACTGCCTCAACTGACGCATTCGCCGCTACCGGCGCTGCTGCTACCAGTTCCGGAGCCTCGGTTTCACCAATGACTTCGGCTTCTGGCAATTCCTCAGCGATTGCCAGCACCGGAATCGGTTCTACCACCGGCGGTTTGCCGGCTACCTCTGGCAAGTCATCGGGAACCGCACCCGTCTCCGGCGCATCTTCCATCACCTCCAGAACCGTCTCCTCTGACTCCGTCTCCTGCTTTCGCTCGAGCGGGGGCAGATCCAGAACGGGAAGTAGATTGATGCCTTTCCGAAACGACGAGAAGTACTTCTCCCTGTGATCCTTACAGCAGAAGTCTTCGTCGAATAGCCCCCTGAGAGGCTTTAATTCAGTTTCGCAGTAGAGACACTGCACAGGCTGTCACGGTCCTCCGGCGCGCTAGTTCATTATATCCCCAGAGACCTTATGTATTTTCAGTAAAATTGCCGGAATTTACTGATAATGATGTTTTGTTTTCAATGGAAAACGGCCAAAGGTTAACAATTCTCTCTGCCCATGCGCGCCTCATGGCTCGACATATCATGGTAGAGAACCTCGGAGGACATTCTGAATGCAAAAAGCCTCGCTGTTGGGCATGACGCTACTCGCTGCCGCAGTCTGTGGCGGCGCACCGGACGGGCCTTCCGGCACCGCATCGGACCCGCAATTTACCAAGGACAACGAACTCATCCGGCCCAGGGACTATCGCGCATGGATCTACGTGACCTCCGGGCTCGGTATGGCCTATGGATCTGATGCCCGCGAGTCGGCTGATCCGCCGTTCGATAACGTGTTCGTTCAGCCAGCCGCCTATCGCGCATTCCTCGAATCGGGCAGATGGCCTGACAGAACCATCTTCGTGTTGGAGGTCCGGTCGTCGAAGCAGCACGGTTCCATCAACAAGGCAGGCCACTTCCAAGGGGATCTGATGGCCGTCGAAGCCGCCGTCAAGGACGAGACGCGCTTTGCCGAAAAGTGGGCTTACTTTGGTTTCGGCGGTGGTAACTCGTTGAAGGATCAGGCAAAAGCCTTCCCCTCCAGCGCCTGTCACAGTTGCCACAACAAAAACGGCGCCGTGGATAACACCTTCGTGCAGTTCTATCCCACGCTGCTTCCGGTGGCCGAGTCGAAAGGCACGCTCAACCCCGCCTACCGCCCGTGACCGTGGTTCGATGATTTCCTGTCGGAACCTCACGCGCCGCTTCGGCGATTTCACCGCGGTCGATCGTCTCACCCTGGACGTCGCTGGCGGCAGCATCTGCGCTCTGCTCGGCCCCAATGGCGCGGGAAAATCCACCACCGTCAAGATGTTGACCGGTCTGCTGCCGCCCAGTTCCGGCCAGGCAACCGTCGCGGGTCTCGATGTCGCCACCGAATCTCTGGAGATCAAGCGCCGCATCGGTGTGCTGCCGGAAGATCTCGGTCTTTTTGATGACCTCACTGTCGAGGAGCACTTGCTCCTCACCGGCCGCGTTTACGGATTACCCGGCCATCAAGCTCAGACGCGCGCCGCGCAACTTCTCCACGCGCTGAGCCTGACCGAGGGCCGCGACACCTTCGCCGGCCACTGCTCGCACGGCATGCGCAAGAAAACGGCATTTGCCATGGCCCTTCTGCCCAGTCCGCAGGTCCTGTTTCTGGATGAGCCGTTCGAGGCCATCGACCCCGTGACCGCGAAGATCATGCACGACCTCCTGATTAAGGTCGCCGGCCACGGCGTCACCGTTTTCCTGACCTCGCATATTCTCTCCATGGCCGAAAGGATCGCCCACCGGTTCATCATGATCCGCGCTGGCAAAATCGTCTGGAATTCTTCCGCCGAGGAGCTGCCGCGGTCCCTGGAAGATCATTACTTCGACCTTGTGGAATCGCCGGTCGTCGAGGATTTGGAATGGCTCGGACCCGCACGATCTTAGGCGCGTTACTCACCGTCTTGCGCCGCGACACCAAATCCTTCGGCTCGTTTGCCACCAACAATTTCTTTCTGATGAGCGTGCTGCTGTTGCGGCAAGCCGGGGTGTTTCTCTATGTCATCGTGGGACTCGTGATGTTCTTTCCGTTGAGCACCGACCCGCTCAAGAAAATCCCTCCGTCGCGCTTCGCCCTTTGGCCCCTCAGCGCGAGCGAGCGTTGGCTGCTGCGGTTCGCCAGCCCTTGGCTCAATCCGCTCACCTGGTTGCTGGCGGCGCTGGCCGTCTGGGCCGCTCAGGGCCGGGTCACGTTCGGTCTGTGGTCGGCTCTCGCGGCGATCTTCGTAATCGGTTTTCTGACTCCTTCACTCCTGCCGCCCCGCAAAGGTGTGTGGCGCCACATTCCCAATCTGCCCGGTCCATTGAACCATCTCATCCGGAAAAATCTGCGCGAGCTGCTCTCCACGCTCGATTTCTACTGCGCCCTGATTCTGGCCGCTGCGGTTGCCGCTTACCGGTTCGGCCGCGCCGA
>JASHOO010000112.1 GCA_030041035.1 Bryobacteraceae bacterium
CGCCATGGATGATTATCTGCCGCGCTCGTTCACGATCCGCGGCCGGCGCCTGGTCTACTCGCAGGGGATCTACGTGGTCGCGGCGCTGGCCGGCCTGCTGCTGATCCAGTTCGGCGGCGTCACCGACCGCCTGATCCCCCTGTTTGCCGTGGGCGCGTTTCTCGCCTTTACACTGTCGCAGTTCGGAATGGTAGCGCATTGGAGGCGCGTGCGGGGTCCGGGTGCAATCCACAGCATGCTGCTCAACGGGCTAGGCGCCATTGCCACGGCCGTCACCGTGGTAGTCGTGCTCATGGCCAAGTTCGTCGAAGGCGCCTGGGTGACGATGCTGCTGATCCCCGCTATGGTGGCGCTCATGCTGGCAGTCAAACGGCACTACGATCGCGTCGCCGCGGCCACCGACAGCCCTTCGCCGCTCGAGCTCACCGCCTTCTCGCCGCCCCTGGTCCTGGTTCCGATCGACCGCTGGAATCAGGTGTGCAAGAAAGCCATCCAATTCGCGCTCAATATCTCCCCCGACGTGACTGCCCTCCACGTCGACTGCGGCGAAACGCCCGATGACTTGTGCGCCCTCTGGGATAAGTACGTAGGCGTACCCTCGCGCGAGGTCGGGTTGCCGGAACCGAAGCTGGTGACCCTGCCCTCGCCCTATCGCTTGATCGTCGGCCCGGTGCTGGATTATGTCCTCAATTACCAGAAGAAGAACCCGCAACGCCAGATCGCCGTTGTCCTGCCTGAGCTCGTGGAGAGGCGCTGGTATCAGTACTTGCTGCACAACCAGCGCCCGGCCATGTTGAAGGCGTGGCTGTATGTGCGCGGCAACCAGAACACCGTGGTCATTAACGTCCCGTGGTACTTCAACGGGTAGCCTCCGGAATTGGACTGATCCTCACAATGGCGATGGCTTTGCGTGTTCGAAAGGTGAACGGACGATCAAATCCCCGGGCGCGTGCGTGATCGCTCTTCTTCATCCGGTGTGACACTGGAATTAGAAGGAGGAATCACAAAATGCCTATGGAAGGTACATCTGAAACGGATGCGCAGCCTCGGGTTATTCTGCAGCCCATCGCAGCACCCTCGATTCTTGGCCTTTACGGGCTGGCTGGCGCCACATTCATGGTGGGCGCCCAGATGGCTCATTGGTTCGGTTCGTCTTCTAGCACGCTGTTATTGATCCCGTTTGCAGCGTTATTCGGCGGTCTCGCACAGTTCTTAGCTGGAATGTGGGCCTATAAGGCCAGAGACGGCGTTGCCACTGCGGTCCACGGCATGTGGGGCGCGTTCTGGATGGCGTTTGGCGGTCTGGGGTTCTTCATCTCGATGGGGCGCGGCCCCAGTCCCACTGGTGCGCTGGTTTCGCCCGAGCTCGGCTACTGGTTCATCGTGCTCGCGGCCATTACCTGGGTGTGCATGGGGGCTGCGGCCGCCGAGAACAAGTCTCTGGTCACGACCCTGGCATTTCTCGCGGCCGGTTCCACCATAACCGCGATTGCGTTGCTGGTGGGCGTCGAAGGGCTGGTGATTCTGGCGGGTTACCTGTTCATCATCAGCGCTATCGCCGCTTGGTACACGGGCAGCGCTCTCATGTTGAATGAAGCCTTCGGCCGTGATGTGTGGTCGCTCGGCAAGAGCACTCAGGTCCGGGAGATGCCGCGTATTACCGCGCCCATCGGCGAGCCGGGAGTCATCCGCGGGCAGATTTAAGCGGGGGTCGCAAGCAACCTAAAAGGCCGGCCGCGAAGGGCCGGCCTGCTGCACTTACGATGCGGCCTTCGCCTGCCGGGCCGCGAACTGAGCGCGGATAGTCTTCATGCGCTCCCGAGTATCCGCGACCCGTTTCCTTCCGTCCGGCGTAGCGTCGATCAGCTTTTCCAGATTGGCGGCAAACTGTGGTCCAATCGTAGCGCGGATTTCACCGAGCAGGGGCTCAATCTTGGCGAACGTGGCGAGGTGTTCGCCGTTGGTTTCGTTGAAAAGTTGCAGGCTGATGGCGCCGTTATTGACCAGGCCGGCCGCCATGTCCCAATAGCTGACCACCATCCGCAGGTAGCCGCTCTGTTCGCTCATCATTGCGGATGTGAAGTCCGCCAACGATTGCGGATTAAAATCGCGAAAATACCAGTCGCGCGCCTTCCGCATCGTGTCTTCGCGGCGCAGTTCGTACAGTTTGAGAACGAGACCGGCTTCTTCCTGTTTCGACATGGAAAACTCTCCTTTTTTTCGCTGGATTCGTCTATTTTAACAGACGCGTGTTTCAATCCGATGTCGCCGGACGCACCGATTGCCTTTGCTAACCTGAGATGGATGCGTTGGTTTTCACTGGCGGCGGCCGTGTGCCTATTGCCCCGTATCGCGGCAGGCCAGGTGATTGAAGACGTCCGCGATGCCTTGGTGGCGCAAAATCTCCCTCGCGCCGAGCGCGCCATCCAGGCGGATCGCACCAAAAACGGCGTAACCCCGGAATGGCTGGAAGCCGCCTCCTGGCTGGCCCGCGCCGAGCTCGATGCAGGTCAGTATGATCCGGCCGATCGCTACGCCGCCGAAACCCGCAAACTCACCGTGGAGATGCTGGCGAAACGCAAGCTGGATGACGATCACCACTTGCAGATCGCCTTGGGTGCCTCCATCGAAGTGCACGCCCTGGTCCTGGCGGCGCGCGGCGAGCCGGTGGCGGCCGTCGCTTTTCTCCGACGCGAGCTGGCCGCGTATCACACCACCCCAATTGCCGCTCGTATCCAAAAGAACATCAACCTGCTGCGCCTCGAAGGCAAGCCCGCGCCGCCCCTCGAAGAGGCGCAATGGCTCGGCGCCAAGCCGCCGTCGCTCGCCGAGTTGAAAGGTCATCCCGTGCTCCTGTTCTTCTGGGCGCACTGGTGCGGTGACTGCAAAGCCGAAATGCCGGTGCTGGCGCGCATCGTCGCCGACTACCGGTCCACCGGCCTGGTCCTGATCGGCCCCACGCAACACTACGGCTATGTCGCCGGCGGTGACGATGCTCCGCGCGACGTCGAAACCCGCTACATCGACCTCGTCCGCCGTCAGTATTATGCGCCCCTCGCCGGGATGAGTGTTCCCTTGAGCGAGCAGAACTTCCTCAACTATGGCGCGAGCACCACGCCCACACTGGTCCTCATTGACCGTCAGGGCATCGTGCGGCTATACCACCCCGGCGCCATGACCTACGCGCAGCTTACGGCCGCGCTGGCCGAGATCACGCGAAACTGACGCCGGCGTGGGTGATCAGGCAGTCTTGCGCTTGGATGGCACAAGATTCGGATAGTAGTGCCGATACACCTCCAATGCCCGGATCAAGGCTTCTACGGCGGCGAGCTGTGCGTAAAGGTGCTCCAGTTCCTTTGCGCAATCCGGAATCGTGGCAAGGGGAGGATGTAACTTCTTTGACATATTGCTTAGACTGCCCGAAAATTCGCCGCCAGCAAATCCCCCGCGTGTAGGTCAAAGCCGAAAGAAATGGGGAGGTCCGAGCGCCCCTCCGAATGTGGGTGTGGAATACGAAATTACCGGTACGGAATAGGACCGCCTTCTGTCGATTCCGTGCCGGTCACGCCAGCAGAGCCGCGATCTTCTCCGCATCGTTCGGCACGACCACGGGCTGATTTCCGAACGTCGGCCGGATGCGTGAACCATGCGGCGCCTCCAGTTGCCCCGTGTGATAGCGGTAAATGTAGTCCGGATCTTTGAGCACATTGCCGGTCAGCACCGCCACCACGTCGGCATCGCGCGCCATCGTGCCCGCGGCCGTCAGCTTCCGGATCCCCGCCAGCGTCGCGGCCGACGCCGGTTCGCAGCCGATGCCGCACTGCCCGATGATCGCCTTCGCATCGGCAATCTCCTGCTCGCCCACTTTCTCGACCGTGCCGCAGGATTCCGTCACCTCGTAGAGCGCCTTGGGCCACGAAACCGGATCGCCGATCTTGATCGCGGTGGCCAGCGTTTCCGGGTGCTCGACTGTCGCGAGCCGTCTGCGCTCCCTCGAATGAAACAGCTCGTAAAACGGCGCCGCTCCCTCCGCCTGAATTACCGCCAGCCGCGGCATGTGGTCAATGAACTCCCATCGCTTCAGCTCGCGTAGCGCCTTGCCGAACGCCGACGTATTGCCCAGATTTCCGCCTGGCAGCACGATCCAGTCCGGCGCGTGCCACTCGCGCTGGTCCAGCATCTCCACCATGATGGTTTTCTGGCCTTCGATGCGAAACGGGTTGATCGAGTTCAGCAGATAAATGCCCAGCCGCTCGGCCAGCTCGCGCACCAGCGCCAGGATCTGGTCGAAGTTCGCTTCGACCTGAAATGTGCGCGCCCCGTATTCAAGCGCCTGCGCCAGTTTGCCGTAGGAAATGTTGCCGTGCGGAATGAAGACGAGCGGATCGAGCCCCGCCGCGCCAGCGTATGCCGCCATCGAAGCCGAGGTGTTTCCCGTCGAAACACACGCCACGCGCCGCATGCCCAGCCTTCGCGCCTGCGCCACCCCGCACGTCATCCCGTTGTCTTTGAAAGATCCGGTCGGATTGAACCCCTGGTGCTTGAATGCCAGCCGGTCGAGGCCGCCATATTCGGCTGCCTTCGGCGCAGGAAGCAACGGCGTGTTGCCTTCCCTCAGCGTCACTACCGAGCGAAAATCTTCGACAAACGGAATCATCTCCCGATACCGCCACACTCCGCTCTGATCGAGCGGCGCGTTGGAAATCCGCCGCGACCGCCACAGCGCCTTCATGTGCCCTGCATCCGGCTCCCACTCCGCATAATCCGCTTCCAGCAATCCCCCGCAGCGCGTGCAGTTGTAAATGACTTCGGTAACCCGGTACCGCGCCCGGCACCCCGGCTCGAAGCATACCAGTTCAGCAGGCATGAGTTTCCATTGTAGCGGGCGGGCTGTCACCAGGTTTTCCGTCGCCGGGCCTCCCGGCGGAGCCCAGTCAGGGCTACGCAAGTTGCAAATGCGTCTTAGGGAGTGCTAACAACGAAATGTATGGCAGTCAGCGGTTCCAATCTGGCGCTGGAGTTCCGATGCGCGTTCGTCCGTCCGGTGCTGGACTTCTCCAACTGCATCTTCGATGATATTCTCCCGGCCTTCGGCAAACTGGACGAGAGGGCCCAGAAGATGGCGAGTGACTATTACAACCGGGTCGGGTCGGAGCCTGTCGGGGAGTATCAGGACCTGGATATGGCGGACGTTGCAGACGAGGCGCACGGAATTTCGTTGAGGTGGTACGAAACCATGGTCACAGTACGGCAGACGATGCGCAATCTCCTGGCGACGGGCCTATTTCATCTGACCGAACAGCAGCTGGCGGAATCTTGTCGCGACGTGGACTCTGACATCGAACCCCCGATCACCAAACTGGGGGAAATCGAAAAGTGGTATGGCAAGAATTTCCATCTGGAACTGAAGAGCCTACCATCGTGGACTACGCTAGATGAACTGCGTCGGGTGGCAAACGCGGTCAAGCATGCCGAAGGCTCATCGACTCGGCAGTTGAAGGAAACGCGGCCGGAGCTTTTCACCAACCCTGACTATACAGAGATTTACAAGGAATATGAGCAGGAGGGCGTGTCACCGCCAATGAGTGAAGCACTGGCTCCGCTTACGGGACAAGACTTTTTCGTTAGCGAGAAGTTGCTAGGAACATACGCCAAAGCTGCGGCTGGAATTTTTGAAGAAATCGCGGGTTACTTTGCGGCGCACGGCAACCAGTTCTTCCCTTACTGACAATGCGTTACTATCGACGGGGGGGAATCGGGGGACAGACCGCCCAGCAACGTGAAAACACCCTCCACAGGAGGCATCACATGCAAAAGCCATTAAGCTGCCGGAATACCGGTATCCATCACGTCGGACTACACGCAAAGGATCCGGCTGCCGCTGCCGAGTTCTACCGCGACATGCTGGGGATGCAGATCGTGGGGGGAAGCGGTCCGGAGCATCCACTCGGGGCTAGTGCATTCTTGTGCAGCCGTCCTGACGAGGAGTCGCATGAAATTGCTTTGTTCGCGAATCCCCTTTATGCGCACATCGCCTTCAAGGTCTCGTCGCTCGCGGAGCTGCGATCGTTCCACGCGCGCGCCCTGGCGAAGCAGGTGCCCATAAAGTTTGCGTTCAACCACGGCGTGTCATTCGCCTTCTATTTCGAAGATCCGGATGGAAACATGATCGAGATTTACTGGCCGACGGGCGCGCTGGAGTCCTACCAGCAGCCGCATGTGGAACCGCTGGACCTCACGCAATCCGACGAGGTGCTGCTGCAGCAGGGGGAAACGTGGGGACAGACCGCCCGTTAACCTGATTTGTCAGCTCTCGGAAACGCCCGGCCTTCTATACTGGACCTCGATGCTCGCTTCGCTACAATCGCATCTTAGCCGCCGTATGCGTCATTTAATGCCGATCGTAACGCCGCGCCTGGTCTTGCGTCCGCCAACTCTTGGCGATTTGGATTCTATCCAGGCCGCCAAGGAAGAGGCCTGGAACGATCTGCAACGCTGGATGGCGTGGGCATTCGACAACCAACGATCGCGAGAAGCGATGGAGCACTCCATTCGGCGGGTAATGGATTACCAGAGCCACGCAGGAATCGCATTGGCCGGATTCCATAAGATCAACGGGGATTTCGTCGTCCGAACCGCATTGGACCTCACCGATGAGGCGGACGTCTACGAGACCGGATTTTGGGTGGCGCCTAAATATGCCGGACAGGGCATGGCGACCGAGGCTGCAAACGCCGCGATTCGCTATGCCTTTGGCCACCTTGGCGCGAAGGCCATCAGTATCGGACACTTTGAGGGAAACGGCCCTAGCCGGCGCATCGTGGAGAAACTGGGGTTCCAGAAGCTTAGGGTCGCCTATCAAGGGGCGACACGTTGCCTCGACGGCGCTAAGCTTGACCGCCATGAATACCTTCTGACGAGCCCCCGCCCACTTCCCGAGCTTGACGTTTCGTGGGGCTAGAGCTGAACGGGTACGCTCAACGACGTTTTCCAGACAAAACCCGGCGACACGGCTACCGAGGCGGGATCATGGTGGTACTGCTGGTTGATTTCTTGCTCTTGCCTCCGACAATCTCGCGACGAAACCCGATTACGTCGGGGCGAGCCAGCTATCCTTTTCCGTCGGGGAACCCGATGAGGTTGTAATAGGTGCCGAGGCGCTGGGGGTCAGTGTGTGGGCTGGGTCACTCGGTGCGAGTGTCAGCACACCACTACCAACCATTGCCTCCAGATCTGACGTTTTCAACTCCCCGGACTCGTCGTTTGTGACGTTAGCTTTTCGCTCTTCTTGCATCGTCCTGCTCCTTTCGTACTACTGCCCTCTGCGACCTGATGATGCAGACGCCACTCCGATATTGCGGCAAGACAAGCTATTTTCCGGGGGAAACCAGGGATGGAGACCTCGACTCCGGGGACGGAGCGTCGCCGCGCGAGCTCGGGCTTCGTTCACAAAGGCACGGTGCTTTCAGATGAAGCCGTTAGGCGGTCCGAAGCCGGCGCGGCTGTTCTACATGAAGTCGGGACGGTTGCAGAAATGGTTGGCCTCGTGACGGTACAGAGCCAGTCGCGCTTCCTCCACCGCCTGCCACGACTAGCGGCATTTGCGTTGGAGTAGTTCTACCTCTGACCCGAGACCTAGCCCGACAAGGTCGCCCAGTTTGCTGACCACATCGGCATAACTGCGAACGGCGTCGCTCAGCCTGCGTACCCGGAGCAAACGCTCGGAGCACACCCTCGCATCGTTAGCCACGGAATGTCGTATTTTACAACACTTCCGACCTATTGGGGGTAACGAGCGTTGTGTCCCGGTTTTTCCTACCGGCGAAAAAACGGGGTTGAATGCCTGCCCGGCTCAGTTGGGAAGTGCGCATTGGTGTGTCTATTCCATACGAGGGACGACCCAGGTGAACGGGGTGTTGTCCGCGGTTTGTGGTAGCCGTTAGCTATTCACTGTTACCCAATTTCAGTATTGGCTGATCCGGGCCGGCAGGGTACTCTCGTACCAAAGAGAAGCGGACAAAATACTGTTGCGTCCGGGGAGTATCGGACCGCAGGGATTCACACGAATGCAATTGGAACGGGGGATCGTGATGTTTCGAAGAGCGGCTCAGCTTTCGGTGCTTGTGGCGGGTGTGGGGGTTGGCGCCGCATGGGCGCAGGGAACGTTTGGACACTTGGCTTACGGCGCCGGCTGGCAGACGACGTTTCTCATCGTGAATGAAGACCAGACGACGGAGGCGGACGTGAGCCTGTCGTTCTATTCGAATTCGGGCACGCCACTGGCGGCGCCGGTGAATGGGGCGACGGCGATATCGGCGTATTCGTTTTCGATTCTGCCGGGCGGTTCGGCCTCGGTGCTTCTTCCCG
>JASHOO010000113.1 GCA_030041035.1 Bryobacteraceae bacterium
CAGGTGATTTACGACATCGGCGGAGGGCAATGGAGGGTTCCTGGTCTTCGCTCCATGTTTGAGAGCCTGTCAGCAAATAGCGGCCGGTTGGATGACGTTGAGGTGGAGCACGAATTCCCGCGGGTGGGGCGAAAAGTCCTGGTGGTGAATGCGCGGCGTTTTCAGGACGGCGCCGACGGCAATCCATCGGTGCTGCTGGCCATTGAAGACGTCACCAGATCCCGGAAAGGGTGAGCCCTGGTGCAGCCTCGTATTCTGTTAGCCGATGACCATACGCTGTTGATGGAAGGCTACAGCAGTCTGCTCCAGAAAAGCTACGACGTCGTGGGCATCGCCTCCAACGGCAGAGAGCTTCTGGAACTGGCCGCGGTTTTGCAGCCGGACCTGATTCTGCTGGATATCTCCATGCCGCTGCTGAACGGGATCGATGCGGCTCGACGGCTGAACGAGATCGCCCCCAAGGCCCGGATTTTGATGGTGAGCATGCACAGTGACGCGGACTATGTTGCGGAGTCGCTTCGTGCCGGCGCGAACGGGTTCGTCTCGAAACGCGATGGCTGGCCTGAGTTGCAGCGCGCCATCTGGGTGGTGCTGGGGGGCGGCCGCTATATTACGCCATCGGTCAGCAAAGACTTCGGCGACGCGGTGTCGAATCGCCGGAGCTACGAGCTGACATTGCGCCAGCGCGAAGTGCTGCAATTGGTGGCCGAGGGCCGGACGGCTCTGGAGATTGCGGGGCTGCTCAAAGTCTCGGTCAAGACGGTCGAGTTCCATAAATCGAGGATCATGAAACAGCTCGGCATACGGTCGGTCGCCGGGCTGACGCGATATGCGCTGCGTTGCGGCTTGCTGAGCTGAGCGGTGACGTCGGAATCCTCTCTAGCGAAAACCCAGCGCCAGCTCGAAGGGGAGCTGGTGGCCGAGATGGATCGCGCGCGGCGCGAGTATGAAGAGGCGGCCCGGGACTACCAGCGCGTGATGGAGGTTCGAGTCAGTTTGGGTATTCCGCACCCGGACAATTGTCTGGAAATAGAGAACTTGGGCAAGGTACTGAAGGTCCGGTAGTTCCAAACGGCCGCTGACGTGGGCAAGGGCGCTCAGCGGTAGGGCACCCAACCCGGGTGATTTCACGCTAGTATCTGGCCGGACATCTCACAATATACTCGGATCATTGGACTTAAAGTGCGGCCGATGGCATGCAGGGGCGGCGGTCTGGAGGCCGGATTCTGCCGACGGATCAGCCAGCAAAATTCATGACGACCGACTTCGAGTTCCTGATGGAGCAGATGAGGTCACTGCTCGACGAATTTCATCGCGAGAAGCAGATGTTCCAGCAGGCGCTCCTTCACCGTGACGAGGTATTGCAGCAACGGCGGGGGATCATCACCGGGATTCGCGATGCGGAAGCAGCGTCGCTGCGCTTTTGGCTCGAGCGTGCTAACCGGAACGTGTGACGGCTCCGAGTCATTCCTCTCCAGCCTTACTGTTTGCGGGTGAATGCTCCCGGGCCGCTAGGTGCCGCCGTGGATGTAGGCGCGCATGTGATGGAGCTCCTCGTTCTTCTGCTCGAGCGCGTAGTTCATGAGATCGCGCATGGAGAGCAGGCCCACGACGTCATCGCCGGAGGTCACTGGAAGGTGGCGGCAGTTGTGGATGCGCATGGTTTCCATGGCTTCCTCCATGCCGACGGACTCATCGACAGTGAAGACGTTGGTCGTCATGACCTCGCTGACGGAGGTCGTATTCGGGTCGCGGCCGCCCACCACGACGCGCACGAGAAAATCACGCTCGCTGAAAATTCCTTTGAGTTCGCCCTGATCGATGACCAGGATGGCGCCGACATGGAGTTCGGCCATGCGGTGCGCAACCGCTGCTACGGTCAGGTGCGGCTCGATCGAGTAGAGGTCCCTGTAGCCAAGGACATCTTTCACCCGTCCCATACCCCCTCCTGGGTTTTACAAGTATCACAAAACGAGCGCCGGGAGCCAGGGGGTCCAGGCTTTTTAAAGGGCTATTACACACCCAGCGGGGTGAGGGGTACCTCGCCCGCACGTTTCCTGCCAACAGTTTACGGGACGATCAGGGATGGAGTGGCGGGGGCGGTTTCAGAGGGATGATCGGGGAAAAACCCGGTCAAGAAATCGAGGTAGGCGCGTCCGCGTTTGCGGCCGTTGTTGTTATCCAACTCGAGGCGCTGGAGAAAAGCCAGCAGGCCGAGGATATCGGCGTCGCGGGTTTGAGTCATGCCGACGCGCTCAGGCTCCTGCTTGCGGAACTCCTCGATGCCTGCCTGCACCAGACGGCAGATGTTGGCGGCCAGAAGGTTGTCGGGGCGGGTTTCGTAATAGACGCCGCTTTCAAGAGTGCGATAAGTGCGGACCAGGGCTTCGAGAGCTTCGCGCACATCGTAATCCACGGCGCCCGAGGTAGCGAGCGCGGCATCGAGGAGTGTGCGAGCGAGGAACAGCAACAGGGGCTCGTGATCGCGGATGAATTCCTCGGTGACGCGGATATCCTGATTGGGAAAGGTTTGCGGGTCGGCGGGCTCGATTTTTTCGTGCTGGTGGGCCTCGCGGAGATAGACGCAGTCGAGCGGGCAATCGACGGTAACTTCGCGCTCGGTGCCGCAGCAGAGGGTGCAGATGTCCGCGCGCACGCCCGGGCAGAAGCGGCGGGGGCGGCGAGTATGGCAGATGGCGCAGGACATTTTTCTAGTATAGAGGAGGAGGATGAGTGGCCGTCACGAATCTGTTCATCAAAGTGGAGATCGAGCATGACCAACGGGAGGAGCCGCAGAAACTGAGCGCGGAAATCTGCCGCAATATTTTGAAGGTTCACGGAGTGAGGTCGGCGGAGCTGTCGAGTTTCACGACTGTGGAGGAATCGGGCTGAGCACTTGCTCGTAGGTGCGGTGGAAGAAAGAATCGGTCATGCCGGCGATGTAATCGCAGACGGCGCGATGCGGGGGCTCGGCCTCGGTGCGGGCGCGATAGTCATCCGGCAGGCGCTCCGGATGATCCAGGAAGAACTGGAACAAGTCCGCCATCATGGCGGTGGCGCGGCGGCGGTCCTGGTCGAGAGCCGGTGAAGAGTAAACGTGGCGATGCAGGAAGCTCTTCAGTTCGCGGCTGGCGTCCTGGGAGGCGGCGGTGAAGGCGGCGAGGCGGTGCGGGTATTGGCGGACCGCATCGACGCTATCCGCTCCCGAGTCGTGAGCTGCGGCGACGGTGCCTTCGATCAGGCCGGAAACCAGCGTGTCGATCAACTGGCGGAGGGTTTCCTGGAATTTTTCGCGCTGCGCGGCTCCAGGGAACTGCATCTCGATGGTTTCGTAGATGGCGGCGTAGGCGGGCACCTCGGCGGCGATTTGCCCGGCATCGACGAGGTGGGCGGAGAAGGCGTCGTCGAGGTCGGCGGTGTTGTAGGCGATCTCGTCGCTGAGGTCGATCAACTGGGCTTCGAGCGGAGGCCGCAGGCCGGGGAGGTACTCATCCAACTCGGGGATTTCACCGGGGACGAAATCGCGGGAGTGCTTGGCCATACCTTCGCGGACTTCAAAAGTCAGGTTTAGGCCGGGAAATCGCGCATAGCGCTGCTCAAAACTTTCAACGATGCGCAAGGCGTGGATGTTGTGATCAAAATGATCACCGAAGCGGCGCATCTGCCGGTTGAGCTCCTGTTCGCCGGCGTGGGCGAAAGGCGGGTGGCCGATATCGTGCACCAGTGCGAGGGTTTCGGTGAGGTCTTCGTCGAGAGCGAGCACGGAGGCCGCGGTGCGTGCGACTTGCGAGACTTCGATGGTGTGAGTGAGGCGGTTGCGGAAGTGGTCGGAGAGGCCGGGCGTGAAGACCTGGGTTTTGGCTTCGAGGCGGCGGAAGGCTCGGGCGTGAATGATGCGGTCACGATCGCGCTGGAAGGCGTTGCGGTAGGGGTGTTCGGGCTCGGGATGGCGGCGCCCCAGGCTGCGCGCGACGGGGAAGCGAAGGCGGGCGAGCACGACTCGCGCAGTTATTGGACCGGCTGCTCGCCCAGGGCGCCGAGAGCGGCCTGGCTGACGGCGCCGTTCTGCGCTTTGAGCGGATCGAGGAGTTTCCTGGCCTCGTCGGGCTTGGTGGGTGCGATGGCCCTGGCCAGTTCGATGGTGGCCAGTTCCTTGGAAACGAGGGCGGTGGGATGGGCCATCAGATCGCGCAGGACCTTTTCGGCGTCGGCGGCGCGGTTTTCGGAAAGATAGACCTCGGCAAGCGAATACTGCGCGAGAGAAGCGTAGTTGTTGTTGCCGGCTTCCGCGGCCTGCTGGAACAGCTTCTGGGCATCCGCGGTTTTGCCCTGTTCGGCGGCGATGGCGCCCAAGTAATATTCGGCAACCGCAGCTTCGGCGGTTCCGGGGTAGCGGGCGGCGAGATCGCTAAACGCTTTGGTGGCTGCGGCGCGCTTGGCGTCTTCGGTAGGGAAGTTCACGGACGCGCTGGGGTTAGGGTTGCCGACGGGTGCTTCCTGGATCTGAATCGCGTCGGCCAGCGCCTGTTCGCGAGCGGCGTGCTGGTGGCGCTGGTAGAAATAAACCCCCACGGCAATGACAGCAAGGGCCACGGCGATGGAACCGTAAAGCATCAACGGACGGCGATGTTGGGTGACAAAATCGACGGTGTGTTCGACTTCAACCGCAAATTTGTCGGTCTTCAACTCTTTTCGCGTGATTCTTCCGGCCACAAGAAACCTCAGAAGGGAAAAAACGGATCGCTATTATGTTAACACGGGAGAGAAAAGCCGGGGTTGCGAGCGGCGGGCCGTGCTATACTCTCCTGCGGGCGCGAGCACGGATCGAAGAACCAAAGAAAAAGGTTGGCAGGGAACGAACTCTGCCTTACAATCCGGAGTAGCGCTGGAGTTCCGAAACGCGATCTTGGTGAAATGTTCAAAACAAAAAAAATCAGGCCTGTTGTATTGCCGAGCGAAGAACGCTACACCAGCAACGAGGTTGCCAGGATTTCCGGCGTGAGCCTGCGACAGTTGCAGTGGTGGGACGAGCGCAAAGTAGTGTCACCGCGGCAGGACGGGCATAAGCGTGTCTACGTGCCCGAGGAAGTGGTGGAGATTTCGGTGATCGCCGAGCTGCGGCGCAAGGGCTTCTCCCTGCAGAAAATCCGCCGCGTGCTCAAGTACCTGCAAAAAGAGATGGGCAAGCGGCTGGGAGAGGCGATAGCCAGCGAATCGGAAGTGCATCTGCTGACCGACGGGCGATCCATCTATCTGGAGGAGAGCCCCGATCGCATCATCGATCTGCTCAAGAGCGCGCGGCAGCCGATGTTTCTGGTTTGTGTGACGGACCAACTGCGGCGATTCACGGCGCTGCCGCTGCGCAAGCCGGCGAGATCGGAAACGGCGGGGGCTTCGCGCAAGTCGCGGGTGGTGTAGGGCCGCCCTACATATCCGTCATCCAGATCCGTCATCCAGTCAAACCTGCATCAAGCCGTAGCCGCAACGGTGTGCTTCGCTTTTAACATGGGCCGAACGGCCAGGTTCACCACGATCATCAGCACAGAAAACGCGGGCAGAACGAGCAAGGCTGTCTTGATGCGCGCGGGATCGGTTCCGGCAATGGCACCGATGATGCGTGAGCTGACGGCGAGGCCGATCCATCCCGACGTGATGGCGATGCCCATGGCGGTGCTGGTCATGCGCGGAAAGGCGTCTCCCACCATGGCCAGTGTGGTGGGAAACACCGGGGCCATCGAGACGCCGGCGAGAAATACCAGGATAGCGGCGAGGCTAGCGTTGCCGGTTTGCAGCATTCCGTAGGTAGTGAGAGCCATCAGAAACGCGGCGACGAGGGTAACGGTCGCAGCCGGAACGCTGTAGAGAATACGGGAGACGACCACGCGACCGAGCAAGAGGCCGAGCGCAAAACCAAGCGAGAGGATGTTGAGTGCTGTGCCGGGGGCGATGCCTTGGGCTTCCAGATGCTTGGGCAACCAATTCCACACCCCCACCTCGCAAGCCACATAGAGGAAGAGCAACAAAGAAAGCAAGAACAGCGCAGGGCGCCCCAACAGCGGGCCGGCTTCGGAGAACCGGAAACCCCGCTCGCCGGTAGGCGCAGGCATGGGTGTGGAGACATGGAAGATCAAGGTGGCCGCGGCAAGCCCGGCGATCAGGTAGCAGAGTGCGATGGTATTGTGATTCAGCAAGTTCGCCCCAATGAAGGGCGTGGCCAGACCGCCGAGACCGAAAAACAGGTTGAGCAGATTCAAGGTGGAAGCACGCCGCGCCTCGCTGATATCGCTCACGAGCGCGTTGGCCGCCGTAACAACGATGCCGCTGCCTAAACCGAGCACCAGCATAAACGGCAGAATCATGAAATAACCGGTGGAGTTCGGCAGCGCGAACAATGCGATGACGATGAGCAGGAAGCCGAGCAGCAATCCGGTTTTCTTGCCCTTGTTATCGAGCAGAGGACCAACTGAAACCGAAGCGATGATCAGCCCGATGGCCTGGGCGAGAAAAACGTTGCCGATCTGCTCCGGAGTAAGACCGAAGCGCTTGGAGACATCCGGAACGATGGTTCCGGCGATGGAGGCGATCATGCCGTAGACGAAAATCGCCAGAATCGCAGCGGCAATCAGACGGCTCCTGGAAACGGCGGACACTGTGGGTGATGGTAGCAGAAACGCCCGGATCCTGCACCGCGCTGCGACTTACGCGCCGCGCAACGGGGCTCGTGACGGCGCTGGGGAAACTACGCGAAGTGATACTTCTCGGCTGTCTCGTCCCAGACAATCTTCTTCTGGTTTTTAAATGACAGCGTGGCCATGTGGCCGGAGATGGCGGCTTGCTGACCGACGGTGGGCGGCGCAATCACGCTTGCCTTGCCTTGGATGGCTTCAATGAAGTTGCGGAAGTGATTGATGGCGCCATCCTGCTCGCCGAAGTCCTTGAGCCCGTTCAAATGCACTTCCGGGCGCGAGGCGATGCGCGTGTCGACGTTGCGGTATTTCTCCGGGTAGAAATACAGGTCCTGCCGGTTGAGAACTTCGATGGTGCCTTCATTACCGCAGAACTGTTCGCCATAGCCGTAGTGCACGTTGCCGAAGTAGCAACTGTAGTTGATCTGGAAGCGATCGGAATATTCGTAGATGGCGCTGAGCGTGTCGGGCACCTCACGGTCGTCGTTCTTTGCAGTCCAGCGGTAAATGCCGCCCGAAGCCATGCAGGAAAGCGGCAGGGTCTTGCTGAGAACGAAGTTGACGATATCGGTCTGGTGCACCAGGAGGTCGGTGGAGATGCCGCCGGAATAGTCCCAGTAGAGCCGCCATTGGAAGTAACGCTGCGGGTCCCAGGGCCGCTCGGGTGCGGGTCCGAGAAACTTGGGCCAGTCCGTATTGTGGGGATTGGCCTCGGGCGGGATGAAGTAGCGCCACGCCGGATCGTCGGGAGCCGAGTTTCGGTACCAGAACGCACGCACGTAATGGTCGTCGCCGATCTGGCCCTGTTCGACCATTTCCTTGGCCTTTTTGT
Organism: Bryobacteraceae bacterium; assembly: GCA_030041035.1. Lineage (GTDB taxonomy): Bacteria > Acidobacteriota > Terriglobia > Bryobacterales > Bryobacteraceae > QHXW01. The sequence goes on from JASHOO010000113.1 coordinate 7,519, forward strand.
AGAGCGAGGAGCTCCGGTTTTGCGTTCCCACCTGCACGATCTTTCCCGACTTCTTCCACTCATTGACGATGTCAAAGCCCTCTTCGATGGTGTGCGCGAGCGGCTTCTCGATGTAGACATTCTTTCCGGCACGGAGAGCGGCGATGGTCATCTCGTGGTGCAGGTGCTCAGGGGTCATGATAAAAACGGCATCGATAGACGCGTCGGCCAAAAGGTCGCGGTAGTCGTCATAGGTCTTGGGCGTAATACCGTAGAGGGTTTGAACGCGGTCCTTGGCTCGTGCCAGGTGGCCGGTGTAGGTGTCGCAAATGGCGGTTACGACCACGTTTTCCGGCACCGCTTTGTGCAGCCAGTCGAGGGCTGCGTAGCCGCGCGTGCCCACGCCGATCCAGCCGATGTTCAGCTTGCCATTGGCGTTTTGTCCCTGCAGGACCGCAGGCGCACTCAGGGCAATAGCAGCCGAAGTCTTCAGGAAATCGCGGCGCGGAAAACCTTGTGACATACCTTTCGCTCCTTGGTTGAGTGTTAAGAAACCATCATCCCACCAATTCGCGCAGGTCCGAAATGCGGTAATCCGGCTGCCATTTGGCCAGTTCGGCGGGGTCGCCGTAGCCGTAGGTCACGGCGCAGATTTGGACGCCCGCGAGCCGACCCGCCTCCATGTCGGCTGAAGAGTCACCGACGAGGAGACAATCCCGGGGATTTGCGCCGAGTCCGGCCATCGCTGCCAGAACCACATCCGGCGCGGGCTTGCACCGAAGGCCGTCGCTGCCTTGCACGTGATTGAAGTATTGCAGCAGTCCGAAGTGTTCCAGCACCAATCTGGTTCCCGCGGTGCTCTTGGTGGTGGCGGTGGATTTACCTCCGCGCAGCGTAGCCAGCGCCTCGGCGACACCGGCGTAGAGGTGGGTACCGGCATGGCGTCTGGCGCGATAGTTCCGTGAATACTCGTTGCTCAGTTGGTCGAGTTCGGCATCACTGATATCCGGAATGAGCGAGCGAAACAGAGCGCGGAGTTCCCGTCCGATGTAGCTTCTCAAATAATCGAAGCTCGGCGGTGGATACCCGGCCGCGGCCAGCACTTCGCTCTGCGCGGCACAGATATCGGGGGCCGAATCGAGCAGCGTACCGTCGATATCGAACAAATAGGCAGGAAAGCGCGGGATCACAGAACGGGGCTGTCGTTGCCGAGCAAGGCGCGCCGCACGATTTTGATCGGCGGGGTTCCTTGGGCGAGGAACTTATCGTGAAAATCGAGCAGGCTGAACTGAGAGCCGCGCAGCTTCCGGTAGTCTTCGCGCAGCTTCAGAATCTCCAGTTTGCCGAGGGTGTAGTACAGGTAGGTCGGGTCGGAGGCGCCGCGCATAGTCTCCTCTTCAGCCACGGCACGCGTCTGGTAACCTTCCTTCACGAAGAAATCAACCGCCTGATCAAAGCTCATGCGGCCAGTGTGCATTTCGATTCCCACGACGTATCGCGCATCGCGCAGCAAAGCATCCTGCAACTGGCCCAGCCGAAGCTTGAGATCGCCGTTGCCGTAGCCTTCGTCGAGCATCATCTGTTCGGTGTAGTGCGCCCAACCCTCGGAGTTGGTGTTGGCGTCGATCAGTTTGCGTACTTTGGAGGGTACTTTCTGTACCCACAGGAATTGGGTGTAGTGCCCCGGGTAGACTTCGTGCACGGCCGTGCTGATCACCGTGCCGCGGTTGAACGCCTCCATGTGCTCTTCCACATGTTCCGGGGTCCAATCCGGCTCGGGAAGCGTCACGTTGAAAAACGCCTGTTTGGCGACCTGTTCAAACGGGCCAGGCGAGTCCATAGAAGCCGTAGTCAGCGCGCGCGCAAATGGAGGCGTGTCTTCCACGACAGGCAGGCTCATGGAGGGAAGAGTGACGATCCTGTGGCTGACGATGAAATCACGGAGTCCGGTCAACACGCCGCGGAACGTCTGCAACAAAGCGCTCGCCGGCGGATGATCGTGATCCAACTCCTCGAGAATCTGCTGCGGCGTGCGCTGGGGATCGATCTTCGCCGCGGTTTCGCGAAACGCCTGCTGATTCTGGCGCAGGTTCTGATAACCGATTTCGAGCAGCTTATCGAGCGGCATATCGACCATCTCGTCGTAGGCCAGCTTGTTGCTGTAATTTTCCGCGCCGATGCGAAAATCTCCGTGGGAGTGCGGCAGCAGCGTCCCTTTCACGAAGGTTTGATATTGGTCCAGGGCCTCGATCACCGCCTGATTGCTGGCATGGAACTCGGCGAGCAGTTGAGGATCCTTTACTGCGTGGAACGCGGCGGGCACGTCATTCTTGAAGAATCCGATGATTCCGGGCAACTGTTCGAGAGCCACGTCCGTGTAGACTCGCGGCGGATTGCGCAGATTCCGCCTCGCCTGAGCCAGCGCGTTCGGCATCTGCTTCTCGCGCGCGATCAGCGATTTCAAGCGATCTTCCGGGGGTGCGAAGGTGCGGCTCATGATGCTGAAGGCACTCGAGGCGAGGTCGCTCGAATACTTGTCGGGATTTTTCTCCCAAAGCCGGATTTTTTCGATGTCGAGCAGGCGCGAGCGGATCTTGTGGATGACCATCTCACGGTCCCCTACACTTTCCGGTGGCAGATCGTCCGCGGGGAAACGCTCGAACTGCGCCAGAAGCTGCTCCAGAGAACGCGTCTCGGCGGCAATCGCGGCCAGCGAGTCATCTTCGAGCTGCGCATCGTACTGATGGAAGCCATCGGCAGTGGCTTGTGACGGGTGGTAGCGGTAATATTCGTCGAAGTAACGGTCTACGAGTTTGTCGAAATCCGCTTGAGCCGCTTTCGGTGCAGCATATAACACGCCGGCAAAGATAATCAGTAACAGGGCTCGCATCACTCTATTCAATCTAGCAGAGGACCGCGGCGTGGCCCTGCGTTTACACGTCTGTGCGCCTCCGCGGTGCATTTTCTGCTACCCTCGACTTCTGATGTTTCCCGAGGTCGCTCCCATCCGTGCGGGTGAGGAGATTGACGCGCACGCGCTCACCGATTATCTGCGGGGCAGGGTGGAAGGGGCGGAGCGCGGGATCGCCATCGAACAATTTCCCGGCGGCCATTCGAATCTCACCTATCTCGTCCGCGCGGGCAATCGTGAATATGTGCTGCGCCGGCCTCCGCTCGGCCCGGTGGCGCCCAAGGCGCACAATATGGCCCGGGAATTCCGCGTGCTCCAGGCTGTGCATGCGGTCTTTCCTCCGGCCCCGCAGGTTTTTCTGCTGTGCGAGGATCCCGCGGTCATCGGGGCCACGTTTTTCCTGATGGAGCGCCGCCGAGGCCTGGTGCTGCGCCGCGAAATTCCGCCGGAATTTGCCCGCGATTCGGACCTCCCACGCCGGATCAGCGAAGGCTTTATCGATTGCCTGGCACAATTGCATTCCATCGATATCGAGCGTCACGGGCTTTCCGCGCTCGGGCGCCCCGATGGTTTTCTCGAACGACAGGTGCAGGGATGGACGGAACGCTGGGAGCGCGCGAAAACCGAAGAAATCGCGGGCATGGATCGGCTGCTTGGCTGGCTGGCGGCCCGGTTGCCCGCTTCGCCGCGGCCTACGCTGGTGCACAACGATTTCAAGCTCGATAACATCATGCTGGATGAGCGCGACCCCGGCCGCGTCGAAGCCGTGCTCGATTGGGAGATGGCGACCGCCGGCGATCCGCTGGTCGACCTCGGTTGTACGCTTTGCTACTGGACCGAGGCAGGCGATGCGGCCATGCGCGGCGGCGTGCTCAGCGGCATCACCGCCGGACCGGGATGGTTGAGGCGCGCGGAACTGGTTCGGCGCTATGCACAAAAAGCCGCGAGCGATATTTCCAACCTCGGCTATTATGAGGTTTTCGGCCTGTTCAAGCTTGGAGTGATTTTGCAACAAATTTATTTCCGTTATCATCGCGGCCAGACGCACGATGAGCGTTTCCGCGATTTCCATCTGCGCGTGCGCGGCCTGATGGGCGCGGCTATCGAGCTTTCGGAGCGGCTGGGTTGAGTGAACAAAGTTGAGTCAGCTCTACATGATCCGGCACGGCCAGGCGGGCCTGCGCCACGATTACGACACGCTCTCCGATCTCGGCCGTAGGCAAGCTCGTTTATTGGGCGAGTATCTCGCCGCGCAGCAGGTTCGTTTCACCGCCGTCTATTCGGGAGCGTTGAAACGCCAAAGCGAGACAGCACGCGAGGTTTTGCGGGCCATGGCGGCTGCGGGCGCCGCCGTGCCGGAGGTTCAAATCGACGATCACTGGAACGAGTTCGATCTCGACGCGGTCTATCACGCCATCGCACCACGCCTGGCCGCAGACGATCCTGAGTTCCAGGTGGAGCACGAGAAACTGCGTCACATGCTGGAAGAGCAAAACTCGCCCGCGCACCGCAACTGGACGCGTTGCGACACGCTGGTGGTGCGCGCGTGGGTGGAGGGCAGGTATGAGGTTCCGGGAGAATCCTGGGAAGCGTTTCGAAAGCGTGTTTCCACGCCGCTTCAGGGGCTGAGCCGCATTCCGCCCGCTGAAACCGCGGCGGTTTTCTCTTCCGCCACTCCCATCGCCGTGTGGATTGGGATGGCTCTGGGGCTGAACGGCCGCCACGTTATGCGCCTCGCCGGGGTTACGTACAACGCGGCACTGACTACGATGCGCACCCGCGAAGAAGATCTGGCACTTTTCAGCTTCAACGGAACACCGCACCTGACGGAGCCGCATCTGCGGACGTTTCGATAGGATGAGCGGACATGCCTTCGACGCTCACGATTGACCAACTCAAATCACTTGCCGGCCGCGAGATCGGCGCGAGTGATTGGCTCACCATCGATCAAGCCACGATTGACGCCTTCGCCGAAGTCACGGGCGACCGCCAGTGGATCCATACCGATCCGCG
>JASHOO010000114.1 GCA_030041035.1 Bryobacteraceae bacterium
ACATCACGAACGTGCGCATGGTCGTGCGCGGCCGGTCGTAGGGAATGTCTTCGACGATGGTGTATCGCGGGCCGCAGTGGGTGCAGTTGGTGAAAGCGTAGCCATGTCGGCGGTTGGCGGGATCCCGCAGCTCTGCCAGACAAGCCGGACACGTGGCAACGTCCGGCAGAACACCTGTGGTTTTGCCGGTTTCCTGATCGGACGTGCGGATCTCGAAACCGCTCAAACCGGCGGGTGGGAGATAGGCCGTCTCACACGTCAGCACCACGGCGGCGGGCGGCTTCTCGGCGTCCAGACGGTTCAGAAACCGATCCAATTGCTCTTGGGCGCCCTGCACTTCGAGAATTAACCCCGCGCCGGAGTTGCACACCCAGCCGGAAAGCCCCATTTCCACCGCGAGCCGGTACACGAACGGCCGGAACCCGACTCCCTGGACAGCCCCGCCCAGCGCCGCATGCAAGCGTACGATGTCCGATTCCGCTACCGGCATCTCACCTTAACAGTACAACTTCCCGGACGGTAGTCTCACGGAACAAAATTCGGCCCAAAGCCGTATCGCTCTCTCTGGAGGATTGCGCAACATGAGAACCGCCGCCGGCGTGCTGCTTTTCGCCTGTTCCATCGGTAGCCTCCCCGCTTCTGCCTAGAGCCATTACTGCTGGACCGAAGGAATGCGCCGGCTCTCTGTTACCGCGCGCGGCTCGGTTGAGTTCACAGACAACGACCGCGACGTGAAGAGCCTCTCTCCGGGCGGTTACTTCCGGGTTGAAGAAAACTACTTCCTGCTATTCGCCGGCCGCTGGTATGAAGTGAGCGCGGACCCGCTCGGCCGGTTGTCGCGCTCCTATTATGACCACGGGCAACTCCGGCCGCTCGACGCCCAGGGGCAGGCGTGGCTCATGCGCGCGATGCCCGAGGCCATCCGGCAGTCCGGACTGGGCGCAGGACCGAGATTGCAACGCATCCTGAAGCAGGGTGGACCGGCAGCCGCGCTGACGGAGATTTCCAGAATCGACGCCGACGAAGCAAAGCGGATCTACCTCGAGGAGTTCATCACGAAAAGCGGGATGGGACGAGAGCATCTCGAAGACGCCATGCTGCAAGCCCGAAAAATCGGGTCCGACGATGAGAAAAGCGATTTGCTGAGGGCTGTGGCACCCTACTATTTGAAAGATGGCCTGCGCGAGCCGACTTTTCAGGTGGCGGGCACCATCGGTTCGGATGAAGAACGCGCCGACGTGCTTTGCGATCTGATCGACCGGGATTCTGCCAGCACCGAAAGTCTGAGATTGGCCGCCAAAACGGCGGGGCACATCGGGTCGGATGAAGACAAGGCCAAAGTGCTGATCAAGGTCGCGGAGCGGTACAAAGGCGACCGCGAGGTTGGCCGTCACCTGCTGGCCAGCGCCAGCACTCTCGGTTCCGACGAAGAGCGCCACCGCGTTCTCGCAGCCGTCCTGGCGGCGGGCGGCGCCGATCGGGAAATGTTGCAAGAAGCCCTGCGTTCTGCAGCCGGCATATCGTCAGATGAAGAAAAGGGGGCCCTGCTCGCTCAGGCTGCTCCGCATTCCCTGGAAGACGATTTTACACGTCGCGCGTTTTTCGAAGCCGCCGGCACGATCGGTTCGGATGAAGAGCGGCACAAGGTTCTCTCGGCACTGCTGCGTCGCTCCGGCCTGACGGATGCAACCTTGGCGGATATAGCTCGCTGCGCGAAGTCGATGGGCTCGGACGAAGAGAAGGCCGGTGTCTTAGTTGAAATCGCGGCTGTCAGGCTGCAAAATCCCGCGGTCCGCGGAGCGTTCTTTGAAGCTGCGGACAGCATCGGCTCTGATGAAGATCGCAGGAAAGTCCTTGAAGCCGTCGCGCATCGCAACGGAAACAGCGTGGAAATCATTTCGGATATCGCGCGGTCGGCCAAGCACATCGCCTCGGATGATGAGAAGGCCGCGATCCTCAGCGAAATTGCCGAATCCCACGTAGCCAACGGCCAGCTTGGTGACGAGTTCTTCGCAGCGGTTAATTCCATTGGCTCCGACGACGAGCGCGGCAAAGTGATGTCCACCATGCTGCGGTCCCGTGGGATCAGGAAAGACACCGTGATTCGAGTGATCGAGTCGGCGGGCAGGATCTCTTCAGATGAAATCAAAGCGGACATCCTCACCCGGGTGGTCGAGTCCTCCGAGGGTAACGACCCCCAAGTGCGCGCCGCGCTCCAGCAGGTGCTGAACTCCATTCAATCCGATGGGGAATACCGGCGGATCATGTCGGCGTATCCGAAGCAGTAATTGCACAAGAGCCGGCCTACACAGGCCCGCCGGCATACCGCTGACGGAAATCCCGTAGAATGGGTCTGTGCTGCACCGAATAACCATCCGATTCACGCTTGTACTGCTCGCTGTGGTAGGCGTCTTTGCGCAGCGCGCGCGCGATTTCGAAAGACCTCTGCGGCACGCTTCCCGCGGCGTGCATGGCGCGGTGGCCGCGGGCAGCGATTACGCCGTGGATGCGGGCATGTGCATGTTTTACAAGGGCGGCAACGCCGTTGACGTGGGCGTGGCCACGACCTTCGCTGCGGCTGTTTCCGAGTTTTCGCACATCGGTTTCGGCGGCGAGGCGCCCATTCTCATCCGCACACGTGACGGCAAGGTGCATGCTATTGCAGGGGTGGGCACGATGCCCAAACTGGCGACCGCCGACTTCTTTCGCACGCGCCCCATCCAGCCGGGAGAATTGACGTCGGCTCCGGAAAAGGGCGGACTGAAGGGCATGGTACCGGTCGCAGGGCTGATGCCTGCGTTGGTTCCGGGCATGGTGGATGCGGAGCTAGTGGCGCTTCGCGAGTACGGCACGAAATCCTTCAATGAAGTGATCGCACCCGCCATCGATCTCTCCGACGGCCTGGCGATCGATGAAACCCGCGCCGCGGCGATCGAGCGCAACGTGCGTTTCTTCGAGTTGTGGCCCACCTCGGCGCACGTCTTCCTTCCGGGCGATCGCGTGACCTTGCCCGGAGAGATTTTCCGCCAGCCGGATCTGGCCCGCACCCTGCGCTCCATGGCTGAGGCTGAAAAGAAAGCGCTGGCCGCCGGCGCGGGCCGGGTCGCTGCCATCGACGCGGTTCGCGATTATTTCTACCGCGGCGATATCGCGCGGCGTATCGATAGGTTCAGCCGCGAAAATCAGGGGTTGCTGCGCTACGAAGACATGGCGGCGTTTCACCTGGCGCCGGAGGACGCAGCAACTACCACGTTTCAAGGCGTGCAAGTCTATAAGCCCGGTTTCTGGAGCCAGGGGCCGGCGATGATTGAGGCCTTGAACATTCTGGAAAGCTACGACCTGCGCGCTATCCGATGGAATTCGGCCGACTATCTCCACACGCTGGTGGAGGCGTTGAAGCTGGCTTACGCGGATCGCGACACCTACTACGGCGATCCGAAATTCAACAACATACCCGCCGACCGCCTGCTCTCGAAAGAATACGCCGCGGAGCGAAAGAAACTGATCGGCGTTGATGCCTCCCTCGAGTTCCGGCCGGGCCAGATCGGCCCGGACCCGCCCAAGCACCCTTCGCAGTCGGAGATTGTACACTTCAAGATCGACGACGCGCTCATGGCGCGTGACACTACATGTGTGGACGCGATCGACAAGGACGGCATCATGTTTTCCTCCACGCCATCGGGCGCGTGGCTGCCGTCGGTGATCGCGGGCGATACCGGCGTCGCGCTCACGCAGCGCGCGCAGAGCTTCTTGCTTGTGCCGGGCCATCCCAACGAACTGGCCGGTGGCAAGCGGCCGCGCATCACACTCAGCCCGACACTGGTTCTCAAGGACGGCAAACCGTACCTGGCGCTTTCGACACCCGGCGGCGACAACCAGGATCAATCGCTGCTGCAAATCCTGCTGGATGTCGTCGAATTCGGCATGAATGCCGAGCAGGCCATCGAAGCGCCTCGCTTCCAGACGCGTCACCTGGTTTCAAGCTTCGACAATCACGCCATGAGCCCCGGGGATCTCTTGCTCGATGAGCGCATCAGCTCGACCGTAGCCAACGAGCTGGCCGAGCGCCATCATCGCGTGGGCATTCGCTCACGGTGGTCCAGCGGCGCGGCGCCCGTACTGATTCTGGTCACGCCTGAAGGCGTGCTCGAAGCGGGCGCTGATCCCTACGCGTACCGCGAGGCGCGCGCCTGGTAAGGTGGACACCCTTTTCGATGAGCCCTCGGCATTCGATCGCGAGGTGCTCGCCGCGCGTCTGAAGGATCTTGCCGCGCGCCACATCTACATCGGCGGCAGCTCGTGGAAATACGAAGGGTGGATCGGCCAAATCTATAGCCGCTCGCGATACCTGGCGCGGGGGCGCTTCTCGCAAAAATTGTTCAACGATACTTGTTTGCAGGAATACACGCAAACTTTTCCCACCGTCTGTGGCGATTTCGCCTTCTATCAGTTCCCGACCGAAGAATTTTGGCGCCGCCTGTTCGCGCAGGCGCCGAAGGACTTTCGTTTCGCCTTCAAAGCGCCGGAACAAATCACCTGCAAAGTCTTTCCCGGGCACGCGCGCTACGGCAGCCAGTCTGGGTTGGAAAACGAATCGTTTCTTGACGCCGATCTCTTCAAAGATTCGTTCCTACGGCCGCTTTTGCTTCATCGTGACCGCACGGCGCTCGTGATCTTCGAATTTGGATCGTTTTCCCAAAAAATATTCGCTAATGTTATTGAATTTATGGAAAAACTCAATGGATTTTTCGCGAAATTGCCCACTGAATACCGGTATGCTGTGGAAATCCGCAACCCTGATTTTCTCGACCGCGCCTACTTCCAGTGCCTTCGGCAGCACAAGGTGGCGCACGTCTTCAACGCTTGGTCGCGCATGCCGGAGCTACGCCACCAAATGGCCATCTCCGACTCGCTTACAGCCGATTTCCTTGTCAGCCGCGCGCTTTTGCGCCAGGGGCGCAGCTACGAGGAAGCCGTCCAGTTATTCACGCCGTACACCGAGATCAAAGACCCTAATCCGCAGGTGCGTGCGTCGCTGCGCGACATGATCGGCGTCGCGCAGGACAAGCAAATGACCGCGTTCCTGTTCGTGAACAACCGGCTGGAAGGCAACGCCCCCGCCACCATCCTGGCCATTACTGAGCCGTAGCCCCTCTTTAGCGCAGCTTCCAGTGATCCACTTCGAAGTCCGCCGTTGCTTCGGTCCACGTACCGAACTTGGACGCCATTTGTCCGCCGTCCACAAATATCGTGGCGCCGGTGATGAACGATGCCAGATCCGACGCCAGGAATGCGATCGTGTTGCCGACTTCTTCCGGCCGTCCTCCGCGTCCCAGCGGAATATCGCGGAAATATTCCTTGATCACGGGCGGATCGACGAAAAATGATTCCGTGAGTCGCGTTCGTATCAATCCTGGGCAAACGGCATTGATGCGAATCTGCCAGGGGCCAAGTTCGTTGGCCGCCGTGTGCAGAATTCCCAGCATGCCGGCTTTGCTGGCGTTGTATGCGGTGAGCGTGGCCTCGCCGTCGTACGAATTCGTCGAGGCTGTGATGACAATAGCTCCG
>JASHOO010000115.1 GCA_030041035.1 Bryobacteraceae bacterium
TGTTAACCGCCGCTCACAACCAACAGAATGTGACGTTCACGAATCTGACTTCACGGCCGGCGGTGGAGAAGGTCAGTTTGGCGCTGCGCTACGAAATTGCCAATGTACATAAGCTTTTTTCGGTGCCTTTCGCGCAAGCGTGGGGCATGCTCAGGAGGCCTCGACCCAAAATACTGGTGGACCGTGGGCGGATTGCAGACAAGTTGACGGGTCCTCTAGTCAAGATATTCGAAGATCACGCCCCAACCGATTGTGGCCACCTAGTTGTGGAGTCCGGCGGAAAATCATGCTACGTGGTTTGGAACCGGCGCGTAAAACACTCCGTTCCGTTTTCTGAGATCCTCTACGTTTCCGATCCTGGAATCCTGCAGCGCCACTTTGAGCGTGTGAAGTTGCGGATTCTATGGGAAGACCACACATTCCTGCTGGCCACGGACCAGTGCCTGCTGGGTAAACGTTTCTGGTTAATGTACCCTTACCGACGGGTCACGCTCTTTAGATCAAGCGAGGTCAGCAAAAAGGCGATCGACAGTTTGTACTCAGAACTGGTACTCCTATAACGGTTCGAGCCAACAGCAGGGCGGCAAGCGGGGTACACTAAATCGATGGGCCTAGGACTTCACAGATTCCTTCCCTACGCTTTGTATTTGGTGTTTATTGGCGGGGCCCTCATTGCGATGATAAAGCCGACATTCGCCGTTTACTTGCTGGCCCTCACGTTGCCCTTGCAACACGCCAGGTATCACCTGTCGGATTTTCCGCTGGGCGGGCATCTCATGGACATTCTGCTGATATTTGCTGCAGTTGGAGTGGTGATCCAGGGCGGGTCTATGGTACGAAAATCACCCCTCCTCTATCCCGTCCTCGGCACCATTATGATCTCGTACGTCTCGTTGTGGGTGGGCGTTCTGCTTATGCCAGCCCTACCTCTTCCTCTACAACTGGGCAATACTCCGTTCGGGAATTGGACGATATTTGTCAAGCTGCCCATACTGTTTCTGCTGGTTTGCGGAACCATTACCACGAAGAAGCAGATGCAAATCGCGCTGGTCTGCATGCTTATTGCATTTCTATGGGTTGGGAAGAATTTCTACCGCAACATGGAGGGACGCGATACAGGGGAAGACTTTTCGTACGATCTTCGGACCACCGGTGCTGATTTTGGCGGATCGAACGGCAAAGCCACCTACCAACTGGAAGGCACCTTGTGTCTGATAGCAATACTCGGAACACTCCGCAAGCTCTGGAAGCTGCTGGCGTTGTTGGCCATTGGCCTCGGGGGTTACGGTGTTTTGTTCGCGTATTCCCGGGGCGCTTATTTGGCGCTCCTTGTGTGTCTACTGTATCTGGGGATATTCAAGTTCCGCCTGCTGGTGCCCTTGGTGATTGGGCTTGTGATCATGGCCCCTGTCGTATTGCCCAAATCCGTGTGGGAACGGATCCAAATGACGTATCAAGGAGGCCAACTCGACGCTTCCTCCGAGCAACGGCTACCGGTTTGGGAAGATGCCATCGAGACAGCGCAACGCGACCCCGTGCTGGGCGTAGGATTCAATTGCTTCCGGTTCTATCGGGCCGGACAACGCTTGCTAGACACCCATAACATGTATTTGAAGGCCTACGTTGAAACCGGAATGCTGGGTCTAGGGTGTCTGTTGATTCTGTGGTGGAGGATGTTTTGGGCGGGTCATGGCCTGTTTCATACAGCAACGGACCCGTTTCTGCGGGCGCTTGGTCTTGGGTTTGCAGCGGCGGCGATTGCCGTAATCGTGGTTAATGTGACCGGCGACCGATGGACATACATAGACTTGAGTTCCAATACCTGGATCCTCGCGGGCCTGGTAGTGCAAGCGAAGGCTCTTCAGGGCGCCGCAAGCGACGAGTCTGAGTTGCAGCAGGAACACGAGGTGCCCCAATCAACGGTACAGGGCAACCCGGCTACACCGATGCCGCTTCGGGTTTTAATTGGGTCTCCACAAGCACGCCCGCTCTCATTGACAACATCATTCCCGCTAGTGCGCCCGGCCTGATCAACGAAGTTGGAACGAACGCAAAAAGGTTGTAACCGATGCCACGAGTCAGCGTCATCATAGCCGCCTACAACGCCGCTCCATTCTTGCCCCTTGCTCTCGACAGCGTTTTGCACCAAACTTTTACGGATTGGGAAATTATCCTGGTGGACGATGGCAGCAAAGATGGCACTCGCGACCTGGTCCTGTCCAAGATGACGTTGTTTGGAAGCCGGCTGCATTACATCCACCAGTCAAATCGAGGCGTTTCTGCGGCACGTAACACAGCTATCCGCCACGCTAGCGGCGAGTTCATGGCTTTGCTGGACGCTGACGATGTCTGGCTCGAAAAGCGTCTCGAGTTGGGTGTGACGGCAATGGATCGCAACCGGGAGGTGGGTCTGGTCCATGGCAAAGTGGTGATCATTAATAGTGTCGGTGATATTATCTCCTACCCGATGTATCCGCCAGCGGAACTCCTACAAGGAAAAATCGCGCACTATATTTACGAGCGACGAGTTCATCTGGCATCTCCGACGATTCTATTTCGCAAGGAGTGCATCGCCAAGGTCGGTGACTTCGACGAATCCATGCCGATTACCGAAGACCGTGACCTGTGTTTCCGCATCGCGCAGCACTACCAAGTCGCCTACATCGAAGACACTATTGCGCATTACCGCGTTTTGGCCAACTCATTGATGCGCAATATGGAGCGCGTGGTCGCTTGTCAGGTGTATTTCGTCCAGAAGCATCGGGCGAGCCCGGCGCTCGGTCCGTTTGCGCCTCGCCGGGCGATGGCTCGTATATGCGGTGAGCGCGGCAATGTGGCGTTGGAAAAAGGCGCAGTTCGCGAGTCACTGTCCTGGTACGGACGGGGCCTACTCTGGTACCCATTCGAGACTGGCAACGTACACATGTTCTTGCGGGCCCTCAGCAAACCGTTGCGGTTCAAGTGAAAAGGACGAAAGGACGCGCTGGGACCAACGTTTCAAATGTGCCACATGACCGCTTCGTTTAGGGTTCAGCGAATTGAGAGTGCCCGGCCAACCGGCGCCATAGTTTGCATGCCATAGTTAGCGCCTGCTGTCTCATCTCGCCATCAATCGAAAGCGCGAGACCGCAAAACACGACCGCAAAGACCAAGCCACCGGTCCCAAGGCGCAGGACCACATTGTTGAAACGCACCTGCAAAACCACCACGGTCCCGCAAGTTACCAAGCCTACAATCGCCGGCTTAACGAAGTCCATGGCACTTTCTAGGGGAATCGTCTCCTTCGGCGTCAGCGCCAGCCTAGTCAGCCATAATGCAGAAAAACTGATCGCGGTTGCCCACGCGGCTCCAACCACTCCCAGACGCGGAATCAGAAAGATATTCGCGCCGAGGTTGATCACACAAGAAGCCAAGAGAGTAATCAACTGCGTCTTCGCCTTCTTGAGGAGGGACAACCCATAAGTGAGGACTCCCGCCATAGGCATCAATGCATAAGTCGCCGCTACGATGATGAAGATGTCAGGCCGCGCTTTCTCGCGGCTAATCATGATTCGCACCACATCCGGTCCAAAAGCAAAAACTCCGGCTAGGATGGCGGCCGAAGCGTATCGCAGCGGACGGAACATGACTTTAATCCGCCTGCAGTATTCGCTCGGACCGAAAGTGTCATAGATCTGGTTGGCAAACGGTGAGAATGCCGGGTTGAAAGAGGTCGCCAGCAGGACACCCAGATATTGCGCGACAGAATAGTTTAAGTGATAAACCCCAAGCTCGACATAACCCAGGTACACGACCAAGACAATACGGTCCAGCTGGTCATGTATGACACTCGCCATTTCCGTCATCGACATGGGCACGCCATACCGAAGAGCTTCGGTGAATATCGGCCGCTCAAAGGCAGAGATGGACGGAGTGTTCTTTTTAAATATGGTGCGGAAGACCACGACTCCCGCAATCAAGTCGGCGCACACACGGGACCAGATCAAGCCGGCAGCCGTGGGCGATATCAATGTAACCGTCGTAATACCGAAGATAGCAGTGAGCCAGCGCAGCAGACTGGTGTATCCCGCCGCCACGTGACTGAGCCGTTCCGAGATGAGTACAGTTTGAAATAACGAATTCCAAGCTTCTCCCTGAGACCAGCAAAGTAGCGCCAGGATAAACCAGAAATTCGGAATCACAACCAGCAGCCGTGTAGCGCACAGCAAGGCGATGGCCACTAACGTCAGTACCAATGACCCTACCTGTGGTACCCACAGCAGAGTTGAAAAAAAAGCGTTGCGCTTACGAAAAGATAACGAGTAGAAGCGAATGATGGAATGTTGGAAGCCGAACTTTAGAAGAGCAATCCAGACCGTTGAAAACGGATCAAAGAAGCCTAGAATGCCGTATTGCAGCTTACTCAATTTCCTGGCTGTAATGGGTAGCGAGACCATTCCTGCCAGAACCAAAGACACATTTGACAGCAAATACCAGGCGTAGTCCAGAGCCACTGAATGATGGCGTTGCTTCTCAGGCTGGCTCCCCAACTTCACATCGTCCGCCCGATGGATTTCACCGCGCAATTTCCTAGTCGTGTGCTGTTTGCCGCGGGAGCGAAGTGAGATTCCTTACCGATCCGAACAAGCCTGTTCGAACGACGCCACGTATAGGCTGGGCCTTCTTCACAATGGCGCGAGATGAACTGCGGCAGCGAATTCGGTTTTGTGTGCTGACCAAGTTTGGACACATTGGAGCACCATCGAGGGCGATGTGAGGTTTCCCCTTCGGGCATTGTTTTGAATTGCGCACTCGCCGGAACCTCTGCTGAGTGTACCATGGGCTCGGTGGCTGCGCATCCGGTAACTGCGCCAGATCGTGCGCAAAATTCGCATTTGCGCCACCGTGGTTACCAAGGGAGCCCGATATAGTATGCTATTGCTTTAGCAATGTCGCGGATCATGAGCAGAACGGTGAGTCAATGAACGACATCGCCCGCCGCCTTGAGGGGTGTTTCGCTGCGGTTTTTCCCCATCTGTCGCCCGAACAAATTCGCGCGGCGCGGATCGAGTCGGTTCCGGCGTGGGATTCTACGAGCAGCGTGACTTTGTTGGCAATCGTTGGGGAGGAGTTTGGCATTTCACTGGACTTAGACAGTCTTGAGGAACTCAGCTCGTTTGATGGAATCCACGCCTACCTGATGAATCATATTGGCAATGACTGAGCCCCGGTTGCATCACATCGGGTTTGTAGTTGATTCGGTAGAAAGGTCGCTGCCGTTTTTCGCAACTTCGATGAAAGCTAACCATGTATCAGAAATCTTCGTTGACCCCCTACAAAAAGTAAAGGTTGCGTTCCTAGTAACCGGTGGACCTGGCGAGCCACAGATCGAGTTAGTCGCTCCCGTGGGTTCTTCTTCGCCTGTACACCGATTCTTGGCTAAAGGTGGTGGTCTTCACCATCTCTGTTATGAAGTAGATAATCTCGAATGGCAGTTAGCTGAGATGAAGGATCGCAAGTGTGTCCTGATTCGGCCGCCGAAACCAGCGGTAGCCTTTAGCGGCCGTCGAGTCGCTTGGATCGTAACAAGAGAGCGCCTCGTAGTGGAATACCTGGAACGGCCAACTTCTTCCCGTTAGAGATGTCAAGCAGGCCTCCACACTCAAGAATGTGTCTGGATCGTATCAAATGCACAAAGCTACGCGTTCCGGATACCGCTACCTCAGAAGATCGTTTTCGTCTGGCCACTGGCAGTGACCAGACATGGGCCACCGAGCGCTGCCGCAATGACACGCTGAATATCGCTCGAGTCGCATGTGGTGTTGCCATCCAACGTGGCGACACAGGTGGCTAACCCGAGTGTTTGGCTCTCCATGAGCGCTATATCGAGAATGTTCACCAGGCCATCGCTATTCAGATCGCAGCTCAAAGACCATAGTTCATATGCGCCAAGCGAGGGCGGGATTGGTCGTACAACACCAGCCCGGTCTGTCTGGATCCATGCCACCGGCACGCCTGCGCCCAAGGCCGGCGAAGTGTTCAGTGGTTGTAAACTGAGACCCACGAGGTTCGTGAACATTGGATCGCTGTTCACGTTGTTCTGAAAGTAGCTCGGGCTGCTGCCAGATCCATACCACAGGTTGTTCGTTCCGGTTAGCTGAGCCGCGCAGCACTGCGATGTGTTAACCGCAATATATGCATTAAGCTGCCGTGATCCCAGAGCGGGGTTGGTCCAGTAATAGGGAGGCGCATAAACGATGTCGTTTTGCACGTCCAGCGTAACGCCGGGCTGCCCACCGCCCTTGTAAAGGGCGCCAGACGCGGCCGTATCGCCCCAGGTCTGGTTATTGAACAGCGCGGTGCAATCCACCATGGTATTATTATAAACTTGTACAGTTCCAACCGCGGCTGGCCGACCGTAGTCCTTCAAAGCGACACAGCCCTTGATCTGGCCCCCTCCCGCTTCGTTGTATGCTAGCGCCACGGCTCCTTCGTGGTACAAGACATTGTTATAGACCTTTACGTAGTCATTTGGGGTAGGAAAATCAATCGTGCTCAGATTAATTCCATTGCCATACTGGTCTTGAATCCAATTGTCGTGAACGGATAGGTTATAATAACCACCGATTCCGATGAGACCGTCAAAATGGAACTGTATTCCATTGTAAGTCTTATTACCATGAATATAGTTCCACGCAACTTCACAGTTGATACATTCAAAGTACATCGATTGCATCAGCTTGGATGGTCCCTCACCTCCGTTGCAGTTGGTGCCAACATTGGTGATTTCATTGCCGAGAGCTGAGACTCCGTTTGGAAAATCAGTGGTGGATAGTGTGGCGACTCCAATCGCATTATACTGGCAAGAGTCCGGGCCAGTAACATAATTACCGATGATTCGTCCTGGTTTAGCCAACGTGATAACATTGCCGTCAATCGTATCCATTGGAACCGTGGTACCAGGGCTACCTATAACCTGAAACCCTGCAAGTACATAGCCCGTCCCGGGGCCTCCGTCTCTTATCGTGAAGATTGTTGGCGTAGTACCGGCATTACTTCCGTCAATCGTGACCGTCTCGCCAGGGTAGGCAATAATTCCGGCCCATGTGACTGTTAGTGGAAACGCAATGCTCAAGACGGCGTGACCTCCCGCCGAGTCACTCTTATCAATGGAGCCTGCGCGAACGTAGACGATGTCCCCGTTTCCCATGCAGGAGTGTATGTAGTAACTCAGACTCCTGGTCGAGAGTTCCTGATGCAAGTATCGCCAGGGCGACGCCTCGGTCCCAGGGGTCGGGCTGGTGCATGTGTCGGTGGATGCGCCCGGTTGGCTTGGGTCGAAGTAGTAAATATTGTGGGTGTTGTCGATTGTAAAAGTTACGTCATTGTTGGAGGCCACACCATTGACCATGACGACGATTGGCAGCGAGCTTCCCGGAGTGTTTCCGAGACCGAGGCGGACAACGATTTGCGTCCTCGACCATGACGTATAAATGGCCGGCGCATTCCCACCGATGGTGACTGTGGAGGTGCCCTGCGCGGGTCCAAACCCGGTTCCGTAAATCGTAATGAACGCTCCTCCCCCGCCGTTGGCTGGGACCGAGGGACCCCGATCGAGATCAGTGTAGTATATGCCGGGTGTCGCAAAGGCGGCCGACGAGAGCCCAGCAACCAGCAGCAGAAGTTTCATGAAAGCGTCTCCTTGTTCAGCTGTTTTACTTTATTTTTATCAGAAGCAGCGCTGCCGTCCAGTCTTCATGAGTATACACTCGATCCTTTACCTCTACCTATATTCTTTATTGTTAAAATATAACAGTTCAGTAGTGTCCGGCTATAAATCGAACAGGCTCAACTGGTTGCCGGAATCGAGTAAATGTTCTTCGGAGTCCCGAGGGCTGAAGAGCCTGTAAAATGGGCGTTTTCTCAAAAAGTGTCACGCTCGAAATTTGTAGAATCTGGTAAAGACTGACTTCCAGGTCCAACCGCTTGCGCACGATGGCAACCAGTACGTAAA
>JASHOO010000116.1 GCA_030041035.1 Bryobacteraceae bacterium
ACTTGGTAGACCAGAATCATGTTCCCTACCTGTTGCAGGGTGATGCGGCGTGGTCTTTGATCGTTGCAGCGGACGATCAGGAGGTGGAGCAGTACCTCACGAACCGCCGAGATAAAGGCTTTAATGCAGTACTGGTGGAGTTGATTGAGCACCGCTTCAGCAAAAAGCCTCCGTTGAACGCTGCAGGCGATGCGCCGTTCTTGACACCAGGAGATTTCACCAGTCCCAATGAGAAGTACTTTGCTCACGCCGATTGGGTCATTCGCAAAGCCGGCGAATATGGCATCCAGGTGCTTCTGACTCCCATCTACCTGGGTTATGTCGGCACAGACGAGGGATGGATCGAGGAACTCGTGAAGCTCAAGCCTGAAAAATGCCTCGAGTACGGCCAGTATTTGGGAAAACGGTACAAGGATTTTGACAACATTATCTGGGTGATGGGTGGCGACCGCAATCCCAAGGACGTACTGGAAAAGATCGACTTGATCGCTCTCGGGATCCGGGAATTCGACAAGCGCCACTTATTCACGGCTCATGGCAATTCGGAGCCCTCGACCCCTGAGCAGTTTGGAAGCGGCGGGTGGCTTGACATCAATTCTTCCTATTCCTGTGAAAGGGTTCACGAAAGGCTGTCGTCGGACTACAACCACCAACCCGTTTTGCCAACCTTCCTGATCGAATCCTGTTACGAAGGCGAGCATAACTCCTCCGAGGTGCAGATCCGCAGGCAAGCGTACTGGGCGGTTCTCTGCGGAGGGTTCGGGCACGTTTTTGGTAACAACCCCATCTGGCACTTCGACGCTCCGGGCCTGTACCCGATAACCGGAACGTGGCAGAACGCGATGGATCTTCCCGGTTCCATGGACATGATGTACTGGGGGAGACTGTTCCGCTCGCGCTCCTGGTCCGGCTTGGTCCCCGATCAAAAGCACGAAGTGATTACCGGGGGTCTGGGGGAGTTCCTGGGCGACCATTATCTGGCTGCAGGCCGTACAATCGACGGCAGCACGTTGATCGCTTATATGCCTACGAGGAGAACGATCACTTGGCCCTGAGCAAGATATCCGGCGCTCAAGCCCAGGCCTGGTGGTACGATCCGCGTACGGGTGAGACAAGTGCAGCCGACACCTTTCCAACCAGCGGGACATGGGAACTTACTCCGCCCGCGGAGGGTGACTGGGTGCTGGTGCTCGATGATGCCTCCAGAAAGTTACCGCCGCCGGGACAACTGAAAAACTCAAGCTGATCAATTTGTGGCGCCATGTTTCCGTGGATCGGGAGGCTGACTAATGGCGGGGACAATCGATCCGAAATTCGTGATTGGCGAGGCGGCGGCGCCCCATGGGATCAATAATCGACACCAAGGATCTAGGATCCGATGGTGCAATGAACGGGGTTTTGATACAGTTTCGGGCTGAGAACAAGTTTCGGGAGGTTTGGCAGATCAAGAAGTGGTTTAAAATCAAGGAAGCTTCTCATGTCGGGGCGTAGCGCAGCCTGGTAGCGCACCTGCCTTGGGCGCAGGGGGTCGGGCGTTCAAATCGCCCCGCCCCGACCAAACCTCCTGCTGATTCCAAAAGAGTTCATTGATCGGGTTTCCATCGCTTTCGCTGTTCCTTTGCCGCTACTGTGCCAGAACTGTGCCAAAACCCGGTTCAGCCGGGCCGTGTGCTGTGCCAAAACTCGGGCCGGTTTCGTTCGCTTGCCGGTTGAGTTTCGCCAGCGCCTCGCGTTTCATCTGCAGCTTCATCTGCGAGTACTTCTTGAACACCTTCGCATCGCCCTGCCGGAGCAACTGAGTAACCCACTCGTCCGCGACACCACCGGCACTGAGCCGCGTAGCATACGTTGAGCGAAGATCGTAAATGCGAAAGTAGGAAACGCCCGCCCTGCGCAGCGTCGCATGCCAAACGGTTTTGAACGTCTTTTGGTAACCGTCTGAATTTGCTCCGCTCGGGAAAAGATAAGGGCTTGGCCCTGAGATCGAAAGCTGATTGCGAAATGCTTCAGCCGCGATGTCCGTCAACGGAACCTCTGCGATTCCGTTGGGGGTCTTCGAGTCCGGAATCCACACCGTCCGGTTCCCCAAATCGAGCTGCTCCTTTTTCATCGGTGTCAGCTCCTTATAGATCCGAAGCCCGGTTTCTGTTACGATCCGGATGACGTTGCGCAGGTATTCGGGTGCGGCGAATTCGATTTTCTGCTGCTCGGACCATGCTACGTAATGAGGCCGGAATAGCCCCTCGACCCTAGCCGGAAACTCGACGCCCGCGCATGGATTCGCAAACAGGAGTTTCTTGCGCACCGCCACATTTAACATGCGGCGTAGCACCCGTAATTCCTGATGTACTGTCGTTGCCTTCAGTACCTGCTTTTCCACGAATCCAACCTTGGCCTTCACGAGCGCCCGCTGCATGAGCCGCCGACGAAGGTACAGCTCGATATCATCTGCGGTCAGTTCCGCGAGTGTAGTTTGCTCGAAAATCTTCCTCAAGTGCTTCAGCGCACGCTCGTTGACCGTGTGGGTCTTGGGCGCGCGGAAAGGCGGCTTGGAGAAGTTCTCCAAATAGAAATCCGCCCATTCCCCAAATGCCAAATCCCGCCCGCGGCGCAGCGCAGGTAGTGTGTTATTGTCACGCGCTTGTAGACGTTCCCGGAGGACTTTCTGCCCTTCCTCCCAGTTGTCCGTGAGAGTCGATTCCCGCCGGCGGATTCCGTCCTTGTCGCGGTACCGCATCCACCAGACCGTCGAGCCTTCACGTTTATACAAGTTGCCATCATGCTTTGCTGGTCTTGCCATTCTCCATCTCCTGTTTGAACTTCGCGCGGAATGGCTCCAACTCCGATTTCAAGAACCGGATATTGCGACCCATCACGCGGAGGTGGGGAATCTGCCTTCGCTCCACCCAAAGATACACCGTTTGCTGGCTCACGCCAAGATAGATAGCAGCTTGCTTCACCGTGAGCGGGATTTCGTCGGTAGCGAACGGTGAAGGCGGCGGTAGTGGAGCCCTCGGCTCGTGCTCAATCGGTATCGGGCTCATAGCGACCTCACCATCGATCTGACGGCTAGAATGACAACCATAGCGAAAATCAACGACATAACGAACCAGACCAGCCTTAGCGTCTGCTTATTCGCTTGCTGCACATCGAGGATCAGTTGGCTCGCATCCAAGCGGGCCTTTTCGATGTCGCGTTGAATTTCGGCTCGTACAATTGCGGCAGCCTGGCTGACCTCGTCTGACAGCAGCCGCCCAGCGCGCCGGTGAACCTTTAGGATTACCTCCTCGAAAGCGGGCCCTACTGCCTCAATGCGGTCAATTACCGGCGTAATCGCTTGCACCATGGCCAGTTCATTCATGGTCACGACCGCCATCATAGGATCGTTGGCGTCGATTTTGATCCCATGGCGTGCCGCCACCTCGCCAATCACGAATTTTGGATCGGTTGTCCCCACCATTAGTCAGCCTCCTGATTAAAACGCGATCTTTTCCAGTTGCTCGTAGAGCTCACGTCGAACGATCGTGAGGCGCTGCTTGGCCAACAGCTGAAATTCGGGTGCAACAATTGCCTCCTGAAAGGTCCACTTTCGGGCGATCATGTCTTCGATGTCCCTTCCGAACGTGTCCTGGTTGCGTTTGGGAATAAAGACGGTACCGCAGATCTTGTCTCGGCTTTCAATGAAAGCGGTCATCTCCGAGAACCGTTTTCCTTGCGCTTCGACGCGGCCAAAGAATTCGTTTACCCAAACGACCATGTTGCGCTGGTTCGTGCTCGCGGCCAGCTCGCGAAACCCGTTCAAAGTGTCCAGCAATGCCTGACCACCGGTGATCACGGTGTGTACGTAAACTTTGCAGTGGTTCTCCTGCAGGTATTCCAACGCACGGTTTTCCAGCAGGTAGTGCCAGAGGGGTAGGAACGTTGAAGCACCGTTATCTACTACGAAGGTGGCTCCTCGTTCGGTGAGAAAGCGTTCCAGCAGTCCATCGAACGAACGCTGATCGATGCGGTTGTGCTCGTCACGCACCTGGATGCGATCGGCCGCCAGAGCGTTGTATTGGGCGAAGGTTCGATTCAGCGGGTCGGTATCGATGCACTGGACCTTCAGATCTCGCTGAGCCAAATACTGTGCCAGGATCGCGGCGACCAGACTCTTGCCCACGCCGCCCTTACCCTGCAGCGTCAAATGGATGGTGGTATCGCCGAGCTCGCCCTGTGGCTCCGCGAGAGCGCGTACTGCACCATCGTTCGATTCTGTTTTTATTTCTGGTGCTCTTCCCATCAGGCTATTCCTCCTTGAATCCAATCAGCTTTCTGGCATTCGGTTCGGGGTTGAAGTCAAACAGTACCTCCCTGCGTTCATGCTCCAGCAGGTTGGCCAACGGGTCCGCCCCAATGGCCCCTGTCGCTTTTTGGTTGCTGGCAGGTTCGCGCTCTTTGCGCCGAGTCAATCTGGGGGCTTCGGAGTTCGTGCGTGGTGGCGCCAGCACCGCCTCCCGGCGCTTCAGTTGGCTCACGTAATCCGATAGTCGGGCGTAGCCGATGTCGATGCCCATCTCACTCAGCCAAGTGCGAATATCCTTGAGCCGGTGTCCCGCAACCAGAGCGTTCCTGATCTCCGGCCAAACCTGCCGTACCTGTCCGGCTTTGGTGTGAGGCCTACCTTGTGCACGCCGTCGAAAGTGCTGAAGATCGAGGTCGGCGCGCAATTCGCTAGCTTTGGCGCTTGCTCGACTGCCAGAACGCACGTTGTGTTCAATACCGTACGGTTCTGCCATACTCACTGTGTCCATAA
>JASHOO010000117.1 GCA_030041035.1 Bryobacteraceae bacterium
CGCATCGCTCGTTATGCGCGCCCAGAGTATTCGGCGACGTATGTTCGCGGAGTTTGAGCGCGTGAAGGAGCTGCTGTTGCCGTGAGTGCGACGGACGAAGTTAGTGATTATCCCGAACCGGACCTGATCGACCTGATCGCAGACGACCTGCCTGTCGAGATTCGTGCTAAATACTATCGCGCGATGAGGCCCTGCCGGACACTGCAGTCGAGTGATGAACTCCTCCATATTCTGCAGGCCATGATGTTTCTGCACATCCTTATGGTACAAGTGCCGCGCGACATAACGACCGAGCGGGAAAAGTTTCGACAGCTTCTCACCGGCGCACTGGGAACTCTTCAAACGACCGTCGAATCCAGCGCAGCCTATCAAAGGCAGCTAGATCAGAGGCTCGAGCAACTTCCAGAGAATATCGCGAACGGCATCAGCCCTGAGGTCATTGCCACCGCGATTAACGAGAGCTTGCGACAGCAGTTCGTGCAATCGACGATTCCGGAGACAGCTAGCCGCCTTGGGGCTGTCGCCATGCAGCTGAACGATGTCACAAAAGACTTCGGGCGCACGGCAACTACGCTTGGCAACCAGTACCGTAGTGCAGCCCAGGAAGCCCGGCGGGCGATCGACGATATCGAGAGGACCAGCGCTGATGCGATCGCGACGACCAGGCATGGCGCGCAGGAATTGTTGCGCGTCTTTCATCAGGAATACCGCTGGTCGCTTTACGCACTAACGAGCATTGCGCTCGTGTTCGGGATCGGTTTGGGTCTGTCACTCTATCGTTGGTTTGCAGCGCCGGCGCAACCGGTTGACCGCGCCCCTCTAGTGCAAACTGCGCCTCCCGCCAAGCCGAGGGTCAAACATTAGGGATGCCTCGATGCTCACGATCCGCGCCATGTCGAATGGTAAGGGCTATTCCGCTCGGTACCTTGAGCAGCGCGACTATTACGCCGAAGGTGAGTGCGCCTTAGGTCTTTGGCGTGGCCGCGGAGTGGAACTGCTGGGACTCTCGGGCGAAGTGCGGACGGAGCAGTTCGAGGCATTGCGTCAAGGGTGTGACCCCCGCACTGGCGAATTTCTGCGCCAGCGCCAAAGCGCCGACCGTACTGCGACGGACGGCACCACGCAGAGCCGGGGACGTAATCTCTATGACTTCACCTTCTCGGCGCCCAAATCAGTTTCGATCATGGCTAGCCTGGGGCAAGACGACCGGTTGACCGAAACACACCGTCGGGCCGTGGACGAAACGCTGAAGGAGCTGGAAGCTTGCGCCCAGACTCGCGTGCGACAAGACGGAGCCAAC
Organism: Bryobacteraceae bacterium; assembly: GCA_030041035.1. Lineage (GTDB taxonomy): Bacteria > Acidobacteriota > Terriglobia > Bryobacterales > Bryobacteraceae > QHXW01. The sequence continues at coordinate 1,301 of JASHOO010000117.1, forward strand.
GAAGACCGCAGGACTGGCAACCTGGTTTTGGCGGTGTATCAGCACGATACAAGCCGCGAACTCGATCCTCAGGTGCACACCCATGCGGTCGCAGCCAACCTAACTTACGACGGCACCGAGGGCCGCTGGAAAGCGCTGCAAGCGTCGGAAATCTACGACTGCCGCGCTTACCTCACCGAAGTCTATCGGAATGCGCTCGCAAGTGAGGTGCGGCGGCTTGGGTACGAGATTGTTGATCGTCGCGATGGCAGAGGCCGGGACCAGGGATTCGAAATCCGGGGTATTTCGGAGAAGCTGCTCCAAGACTTCAGCCAGCGGAGTGCACAACGCAACCGGGCGATAGCGGAGTTTGTGCAACAAACTGGGCGCCAGCCGTCGGATAACGAGGTGGCGATCCTGGTGCGGGAGTCGCGGGCCGACAAGCAGGTCGAAATCTCGACCGAAGAGGTGCGAAGGCGGCAAAGAGCGAGGTTGACTCGTGAGAACGAAAGGAAGCTTGCCCAACTTCGACAAGCGGCATTGGCCCGCTCGGAAACGGGGGAAATGGAAGAGCGGAGCGCTGCCGCCTCTCTGGAGTATGCCCAGCGGCACATCTTTGAGCGGGTCTCGGTGGCGCGCGTTGACGAATTGTTAGCCGAAGCTTTGCGTTACGGACGAAGTCACGTTGGCCTCGAAGAACTGAAATGCCAGCTCGCGCTGCAAGAGGCGGCTGGCACTGTTCTTCGTGCCGGCCGGGAAGTAGCCACGCGCGAGAGCCTGGACCGCGAGCAGGAGATGGTTGAGCGACTCAACCGAGGCCTTGGGCGTTTCGAACGCCTTGGCGCCCAGGACGATTTCATTGTATCCGACCGACTTCGGCCGGAGCAAAAGAATGTGATCCATTTTCTGCTCGATTCCCGCGATCTAGCGGTCAACCTGCGCGGCGCCGCGGGTACCGGGAAGACGGCCACACTCCAGGAGCTGCATCGTGGTTTAAGAGAAGCAGGCCGTCGCGTTCTGGCCGTCGCCCCGACCATGAGTGCCGTTGACGAATTGCAAAAGGTGGGTTTTGGGTCCGCCATGAGCCTGGAGAAGCTGCTGCAGGATCAGCAGACGCATCGCGAACTGCGGGGTAGCGTGGTGATCGTTGATGAGGCCGGTATGGTCTCTGGCAACCAGATGTCGCAATTACTCGGGCTGGCCGAGCGGCAATTAGCCAGAATCGTGTTCAGCGGTGACACCCGGCAAATCCAGAGCGTGGAAGCTTGCGACGCTTTGCGCGTGCTGGAGAAGGAATCGCGGCTGAAAAGTTGCTCCCTCACCCAGGTTCAACGACAAACGGCTGTGCATTATCGCGAAGCCATTCAGGAACTGCGCCGATCTCCGGAGCTGGGTTTCCACAAACTCGAACAGATTGGCGCGATTCGCGAAGTAGCCTGGCGGGACAAAGCACAGGCCGTCCAGCAGGCCTATACGGAGGCCATGGCGCAACCGAACGCGCACGGACAAGTGCGCAGCGTTCTCGTGGTTTGTGCCACACACGAGGAAATCGGGAACGTGACCGCAGCCATTCGCAAACAGCGCATCGAAGCCGGCACACTTGGCCCGAGCATTCTTCTCGAACGCAATGTGCCGTTGAACTGGACCACAGCCCAGAAGGGGGACGCTCGCAACTTCCACGAAGGCCAGATCCTGGAATTTCATCGCGCGGTAAAGAATGCCGGCAAGAATGAAACGCTCCGGGTTGTCGGTATTAGGGCCAACAAGATCGTCGCCCGCAATGCCAGGGACGAGGAGCACGTGTTCAATTGCAAGCAAGCCAAATGCTTCGACGTCTACGAGCGCCGCGCCATCGAGGTCGCGCCGAACGATCGGCTGTTGTTGACGGCGAATCGGCGAGAGGCCGAACTCCGTGTGACCAACGGTGAACTGGTCACTGTTTCTGGAGTAGATGGCCAAGGGCGGATTCAGCTTCAGGACGGCCGTGTCCTGCCGGAAGCCTACAGACATTTCGATTACGGTTATGCCGTCACTGCTCATCGCAGCCAAGGCAAGTCGGTCGACGCCGTTGTCATCTCCGGCGACGCCATGAAGAAAGAGCTGTTCTATGTAGCGGCATCGCGTGGCCGGGAAAGTGTGACGGTTGTAACTAGCGATCGGGAACTTCTGCGTGAATCCGTCGCTCGTTCCGGAGCACGGCAGTCTGCATCCGAGTTGGCACGCAAGATGCAGTGGCGCCGGGCTATCTACCGAGGTGAACTACGCGGGCGGGCGGCCGCGCGCCGCTTGGCACGCGATGCTGCGGTTCGAGATGAGCGGGTTGAGCAAACTCCAATGCCTCGGCGTGAACTAGCCCGCGTAATGGAGCAGAAGACCGCAGCGCAGGTGTATCAGCCTAACAGGAAGCTGGAACGAGGTGGATATGACATCGGCAGGTGAGATGAAACCTTGGATCACCAACTTGGAAGGGCGCGTGCCCGGTCTCGAGGTGGTCCTGCTGAGGCAAGTGATCGTTCTGCCCTGGAATCAATTTCTGTACGCAGAAGGCGGCGATGATGAAGTACGGGCGGTGTTTGCAACTCATGATGTGATCGCGAAGGGTAGTGGCTTAGCTCCGTTGCTGTCGGATCTAGCGGCACAACTGGTCACGAGGCTAAAAGAACCGACGCGGGCGGATCGGTTTGCAAGTAGTACCGTCGCGCGCATAACGGAGCTCCACGTACGCAAGGCAGAGCAGACTTGCGAATCAAGGGCATAGTCGTTGATACGATACCAACAGAACGCGAGTCGGATCTGAATGAAGGACAAAGTATACCTGGAGACAACGATACCGAGCTATCTGGTGGCCCGCCCCAGCCGTGATTTGCTGATTGCCGCGCACCAGCAACTCACACGTGTGTGGTGGGAATCTCGCGGCCCGCAATTCGACCTCTTCATTTCTGAGCCAGTGCTGCAAGAAGCTGCAGCGGGAGACACGACTCTGGCCAAGAAGCGGCTAGAGCTTCTGGCGGATATTCGTGTTCTCGCCCTAACGGAGGGCATACTGAAATTAGCACAAAGCCTGGTCACGGAAGGACCGATCCCGCCTAAAGCCGGCGGCGACGCGCTTCACATTGCAATCGCTACGGCATATGCTTGTGAGTATCTGCTGACCTGGAATTGTCGACACATTGCTAATGCAGAAATCCAACGGGCGTCTCGGCTGGTCGTGAGAAGATATGGATTTGAGTTGCCTATCATCTGCACACCCGAGGAGCTGATGGGAGATGAGAGATGAATGTTAAAGATGAGATTGTGGAGGAGGTTCGCGTTGCGCGCGAAGCGTATGCGGCGCGATTCAACTACGACCTCGCCGAGATGTACAAGGACCTCAAGGCCAAAGAGCAGGCCCATAAGCGCAACATTGCTGAGTTGGAGCCGGTAGAACCACAGTTGAAGCCGGCGCTTAGAGATTGAGACGGCACTAGTTCCGCGGTGGTGCTCCCCTTTTACCCAATCGCTGGCACTCAGCCGTACGCTTGGCGGAGCGATGACCCTCAAAGTCCCCTACACCCTCGAATTGCTCCGCGTGGCGCGGAAAGTGGTGTGGTTCGAAAGCCCCGAGCAGACGCTGGCCGATCTGCCGACATTCTTAACGCAATTGATGGTTTATGGCTCAGATGCAGATGTGGCACTGGTGGAACGACACGTGCCCGCCGCCGAATTTCGGAAGGTGCTTGCGCAGGC
>JASHOO010000118.1 GCA_030041035.1 Bryobacteraceae bacterium
TCGGGATGGTAATCGACTCCCGCTGCGAGCGTCTCGCGCGCCTTCGCGTGATTCCGCTGCCGCAGGTAGAATAGGCCGAGGTCGAGCGCGTAGTTCTCCTGCCGGGGTGCACCGGAAAAGGCGGCCGTGAACGAGCGCTCAGCCAATGCCGGCCGGCCCGTCGCATCGTAGATCTTGCCGCGTAGATATTCGCGGGCCAGCCCCTGCTCCTTGGAACTTTCCACATCCGCGTCGAGTGCCAGGCGCGCCTCGTCAAATCGTCGCAACGCAAAGTCAGCCAGTGCCAGGTTGTAGTGCATCTCGAAATTCTGCGGGTAATCCTTGACGCCGCGTTCGAATACCGCCCGCGCCGGTTCAAATTGCTCGCCTTCCGCCAGGCTGGCGCCGGATTCGAGCAGCACTTCAAGCTCCACATGCGGGCGCGCCAGCAGCTCTGCCAAAGCCTTCTGAGCTTCCCCCGGTCGGCCCTCAGCCACTGCGCGATCCACCGCCGCCGCGAGTGTGCGTGTGCTTTCCTGCTGGGTAAACGCAGGTGCGACGACCCATGCGGCGAACAGTATTTTGACGAGCGCCCTTTCCATACTTTCGCGGATGAGCATAGATCCAGCGCCGCCGATTGTCAAACCGAAACCCGGCCCGCTGGATGGACTCCGCGCTCCGTTTTCCGGCAGCCCGTGTTAAGCTCGATCTCCCATGAAAATCACCCGGATCGAGGCATTCGCCATTCGCGCTCCGCGCTCCCGCAGGTTCGCCGCCGCTCGTGCCGTGCTCACCCATTCGGATTTCGCGCTGGTCAGCGTTGAGACTGACGAGGCGGTTACCGGCTACGGTGAAGTTTCTAGCGCGCTGTACTACTACCGCCTGGGTCCATCTCATGCCTATGACATCAACGCTTACCTCGGACCTGCGTTGATCGGCCAGGACCCTCTCATGATTCCCGCTCTGGTGGATCGCATGGACGCGATCCTGAGTGGGGGGCGTCAAGCGAAGTCGGGCATTGAAATGGCACTGTGGGACATCGCCGGTAAAGCGGCCGGCTTACCGGTCTACCGCCTGCTTGGCGGCAAAGCACGGTCTGCCGTGCCGCTGAATTGGACCATCGGTTTTGCCGAGCCTGACGAATCGGCAGCCGAGGCTACACAATACGTGGCACAGCATGGAGTGCACAGCATCCGGCTCAAAATCGGGCGGCCCGGCGACATTGACGCGCGCAGTTGCGCCGCGGTGCGAAAAGTCCTCGGCCCCAGCTTTCCCGTGCGCGTGGATGCGAATGAATACTACCGGTCCTCGAAAGAGGCGATAAATGCGATCCGGCGTATCGAAGAATTCAACCTTCAGTGCGTCGAGCAACCGCTCGCCGCGCATGATCTGGCCGGTCACGCCGAAGTTCGCTCTGCCGTCAGTACACCCATTGCCCTCGACGAATCGATTCAGTCGCCACGAGATGCCATCGAGGCCATTCGGGTTCGGGCGGCAGACATCTTTAACGTGTATGTCAGCGAATCGGGGGGCCTGTTGCGTGCGCAGCAGATCATCTCGATTGCGGAAGCAGCCGGAATCCCTTGCCTGATCGGAACCATGGGTGAGCTACAGATTGCCACCGCTGCGGCGGCCCATCTGGGTGTCGCGTGCGTCAATCTTCCCATGACCTGTGATCTCGTTGGTCCCTTGCGCTATGACGAATCGATCATCCGGGAGTCTCTGCGAATCGAACGTGGTTTACTCTACCCCTCGGAGGCACCGGGCTTGGGCATCACGCCGAATTGGGAAGTCATCAACCGTTGGCGGGTGCCCGAATAGCTGCCGCTCTCATTCGCCGCTCAGGCGGTGATCCGCTTCAAAGTACCGCCCCGTGCCATAGATAACCAGAACTCCGGTGGCCAGGAAGAACACAGCCGTCAGGGCCATGAGCCGGTTCACGCCGATGGTCCTTCGGCTGAGCCCACCCAAAAATGGCGCAAAGCCGGAAACGGTCGCCCCCACCAGGTTCAACATGCCGACCGTAGAGGCCCGCAATGACGCCGGCACGATATCAAACGCGCATGCAGCCTGGTTACCCGAGATAAAGGCGGCGAAGAAACCAAAGCCCAGAGCGCATAGTCGGGTCAGGGGGAGCGTGGACGCAGTGCCCAGCAAAAAGATACACGGTGCACTCAGCAGAAAGCCTGCGCTCACCACCCAAAACCGGCCGGCACTCTTGCGCCGGTAACAGCGGTCCGCCATCGCTCCCCCGGTCAGCAGGCCCATTGCCGCACCGATTTGAGGATAAATACTTGCCTCAAGCCCCGCTCGCGCCAAGCCCAGCGAGAACTTGTCGTAGAGAAACGTGGGTAGCCACGTGTAAACCAGAAACAGCCCGAACGTTCCGATCGAGACGAATGCCGTCACCACGCAAAGGCTGGGTATCCGCAGCAGCGCAAAAAAGCTCGCCAGGCTCGCCCGCTCGGCCGGCCTCGGACTTCGCAAAGTCTCGAAACGTTCGGGAACGCTTCGCAGGAACAGCCACAGCGGCCCCGCGAAGAGAACACCGATCAGCCCCAGCACCAGGAATGATGCGCGCCACCGGAAACGCTCGGCGATGTAACCGCTCAACGATCCGCCTACGGCCACCCCCACAAGCTGGCTGGTTCCGAAGATGCTCAGCGCTTTCGACCGCGTCTCCGGACCGTGGGCGTTGGCCATCAAAGCATATGCGGCTGGCATGAACACCGACTCGGAAACACCCAGCAGCGCGCGGCACCAGAGCAGGAATGCACCGGTCGGTGAGAGACCCGAGAGAACCGTGAAGGTGCTCCAGATGGCGATACTGGCCGTAACCAGCACGCGCTTGGAGATTCGATCCCCGAGAATACCGGCGAGCGGCGAGCACAACCCGTATACCCAAAGGAACAATGCGCCGGTGAGCCCGACCACGGCGTCGGAGTAGTTGAATTCTCTTTGTAGGGCTGGAAATAGCGTGTAGACGACCTGCCGGTCCGCGTGGTTCAGCAGGTAGGAGAACCACAGAAATCCGATCAACAGCCAGGCGGGGTCGCGCCACGGGATGGCGTGCTGCGTGTTCTCAAGCTTCGTTGGCGCTTGGGCAGGCTCCTGCATCTTCCGCCCACCTCGGAAAGAACGCCTTCCAGTTCTCGTAAAGAATCATATCCTGAACCTCAACCGGAACCTTCGGGAACCGGGTCCCTTCCACAATCTGGTTGATGTTCCGAAGCCCCGCGATGACATTTTCCAGCGTGGCCGAGGGGAAATCCGAACCCGGCAGAACCTTGTGTTCGACGCCGTATTCCATCGCTGTAATCATCGCCTGCCAGTAACGATATGGACGATAATGCACCGCGCTGATGTCCACGTACAGGTTGGGACACTTGCGGATCAGGACGATGGCATCGGTTTCCCACGGGTGCCCTAAATGGGCAATAATCATTTTCAAATCCGGAAAGTCCATCGCCACATCCTCCAGTTGCAACGGCAGACCCCACTTCAGCCGCGCCGCGCTAGGGAAAGTAGTGCCCTGGTGCCACATGATCGGTAATTCAAGTTCCTGGCACTTACGGAAGAGCGGCCAGTGCTTGCGGTCTTGCGGATCGAAATGCTGATAGACCGGCCCCAGCTTCAGGCCTTTCAAACCGAGCGCCTTCACGCAGTGCTCCAGTTGCTCGACACAGTCCGGCTCGTTCGGATCCACAGAAGCCCAGCCTTCCAACTTCTCCGGATGCTGGGCGACGTACTCGGCGACGACCTCATTTGGTACGTACATACCGGATGCCTTCGCCTGGAGCCCAAACACCACCACTTTGGCAACAGATGCCGATGCCTTCCAGTGATCCTCGGGCTTGGAATCGTAGCAGTGTTTGTCCAGCTTGGCGGAGTAAGCTAGGCCGCCCGATCGTTTCAGCTTGACCAGTTTGGACGCAAGAGCCTCGCTGGCGTACTGCTCGCTCAGATGGTCCGGATACCACATCACGTGTGTGTGACAATCAATCAACACTCCGATCACCGCCTCATGCAGTCGTTCTTTGTCGCAGATATTTCTTTGGGAAGATGCATCGCATCGAATACTGTGGCACCTGCACCTGCCCGGGCCGTGAAGCGCCTACGCAGCCGATCAAAAGATAAGCCTCGTGCTTGCTCATGCCGGTCCGCTCCTCGAGCCAGAAAATCATTTCGCGAAGGCTCTGCCGCACGGCTTCCTCGAGCGGCGTAGCCACCGCTACCGTCACCAAACTGTCAGCCGCCTCAATGCGCGGCCAAGTCATGTTCGGGCTGCGTCCCTCGATGACTTCGCAGCTTAACTTGACCTCGCTCCGCATTTCCACGCTGCCGATCTCCCCGTCGCTCTGAATCGCGTGGCAATCGCCCAGACACAGCAAGGCGCCATCCACGTACACTGGCAGGTAGACAGTTGAGCCCGCGCAGATCTCTTGCACATCCACGTTGCCGCAGTGCCGGCCCATACCACCGGAAAGAATGGCTTCCATCGCCGGCGCCACACCGATCGTCCCGATCACGGGCCGCACCGGGATCTCAACATCCGGGCTGAACACCACGGCTTTTCCGTCTCGAATCTCGCAAAGCACCGTGCTGGGCTTCTCGAAAAAGTCCTCCAGGTGAAACAAGTGGGGCCAATAGCCCATGTACCCGAGGTTGTCGCACGTCTGCTCCAGAATGTGTACGGCGAGCGTGTCACCCGGCCGCGCACCTTCTATGAAAATCGGCCCAGTGACCGGGTTGCCGTAATAGCCGCGTTGCCGCATGACCAGCAGATACTCCGGCGTAGTGTGCTCCGGAACACGTGTGCGGCCACCGCGCGAATCCTCCGTCTCCACCCAAAAAACCTCGCCCGGCTTCACGCTTGCCACGGGCGGACACCGGCGATCGAATACCGGCGTGAGTTTGTCGCGGGTGATCCGAAGCATTACAGAAAGACTAATATAGTTCCCTCCTTTCTCCGCACCGAACGTCCAGCCTGCGGGACACTCGCCGGGATGGCTCGTTCAGCATTACCAATGTGTTTCCAGCATCTTGGACAATGCCTTGACGGGCACGTCAACGCAGGCGCAACATAAACTCAAACCCCCGGTGACGTTGGTGTTGACCAGATATCCTCTGGAATTACGGAAAGCGCTGATTTTGCTGGCCTTCTGGCCCGTTTGCGCCTGGGCGCAGACGCCGGCTGACGCGAGCGGCAATCTCTTTTCTGAACATATCCAGCCGGTACTGAAAAGCCAGTGCCTGGTGTGCCACACCGGCCCATCCCCCAAAGGGGGCTTGGATCTTTCTTCCCGGGAAGCGTTGCTGCACGGCGGAGACAGCGGGCCTGGAATTGTCCCTGGAAATGCTAGAGAAAGCTTGCTTTACAAGCTGATCGCCCATGCGCAGGAACCCGGGATGCCGTACAAGGGCTCCAAACTCCCGGACGCCGTCGTGGCACAGTTCGCCGAATGGATCAACGCCGGGGCACCATACGGCCCGCCGACTGCAACCGAACCGGGTAAGGTCTTATTTACCAAATACATACGTCCGCTGCTCGAGTCTCAGTGCCTAAGCTGCCACGGAGCCGGCCAAGTCAAACGTTCCGGCTTTGATCTTTCTACCCGGGAAGGGCTGCTTCATGGGGGTGAGACCGGGCCGGCAGTTCTGCCCGGCCACGCCTCCGACAGTGCTCTTTATAAAAGGGTTAAGCACGAGATTCAGCCGGGTATGCCGTTTCAAGCCACGCAGCTTTCCGAAGAACAAGTCGCGCGCATCGCCGACTGGATCAATGCCGGCGCCCCCTATGACGGCCCGCTGGACGTAAAAGCGGCGCGTCGCATCAGCACGCACTGGGCCTTCCAGGCGCCCAAGAAACCTCCCGTCCCGGTCGTCAAAAATGCATCCTGGGTGCGAAATCCGATCGATGCATTCGTCGCCGCGGAACAGGAGAAACACGGACTGCACCCGATGCCGCCCGCCGACAAGCGCATCCTCCTCCGGCGCGTTTACCTCGACCTCATCGGGCTTCCGCCCACTCAGCAGGAACTACAGGCCTTCTTGGCAGACAAGTCCCCGGACGCCTACGAAAAGGTAGTGGACAAGCTGCTCGCGAGCCCGCAATACGGACAGCGCTGGGGCCGGCACTGGATGGACATCTGGCGTTATAGCGATGTGTATGGCAGCGCCGACCGCAGCAGCCGCCCCCACATCTGGCACTGGCGCGACTGGATCATCGACTCTTTGAACCAGGACAAAGGGTACGACCGGATGATCGAGGAAATGTTGGCCGGCGACGAACTCGCCCCTACCGATCCAAAAGTACTGGCAGGCACCGGTTTTCTCGGCCGGAACTATTTTCTGTACAATCGCGATCTCTGGTTGCAGGACACGGTGGAACACACCGCCACCGCATTTTTGGCGCTCACGCTCCGTTGTGCACGTTGCCACGACCATAAATACAACCCTATAGCGCAAGAAGAGTACTACCGGTTCCGGGCCTTTTTCGAACCCGAGGACATTCGCATGGATCGCGTCCCCGGGACACCCGATCTGGCGAAAGACGGGCTCCCGCGCGCCTTCGATGCCGAGCCGAGGCCCGCGCATCTGGACGCGCCGAAATTCAAACACGTTGTAGTGGAAATTTATCCAGCGACGTATAGGTATATTCGCGGAAACCCTGACAGCCCCGATAAAGACCACCCGTTGTCACCTGGGGTACCGGAAGTGTTGGGTGGGGACCCGATCAAGATTCAACCAGTGCAGCTTCCGCTGGAGGCCATCTACCCCGATCTCAGGCCTGAAGTGGAGCGCGACCTGGTGGCTCAAGCCAAGCACGAAATCGAGACTTCAGAGGTTGCCTTGGCGCGAGCAAATCGAGTTCTCGCCAAAGCCACACAACGCGCCTCGGAAGTCGGCGCCGGCACGAAACCACCTGCAGATACCCCGAAGAAGGCCGCTGGTCCGGCTCCCGAAGCGATCGATTTCGCAAAGGTCATCAAACCCGTCCTCGAGAAGAATTGTGTAGGTTGTCACAGCGCGGATAAACAAGCCAGCGGTCTGGTGCTTGAGTCGGAGGAATCCATTTCGCGCGGTGGGGCCATCAATGGTCCCGTGGTTCTCCCCGCCAATGCAGCGGAAAGCCCCCTGATTCTCTACCTCAAAGGTGAGAAGAAGCCGCGCATGCCTTTGCGCACGGATCCCCTGCCTGACGAGGCAATCACCCTCCTCAGCCGATGGATCGATCAACTGCCGGAGGAGGATCCCCAAGT
>JASHOO010000119.1 GCA_030041035.1 Bryobacteraceae bacterium
GCAGGGCAATGGCAGCCAGCGTTTTGTGAACATCCCAGGCGTTCTCCATGCCCGCCTGCTGGGCCCGTACGAGGCCGGCGGACAGCAGCAGCGCGGTACAAATTGCAATTTTCATGCCGCTCTTTCCAATCTAGCAGAGTCGGGAAAGGCAATTGGGAGCGGGCACACAGGGGGTTCGAAAAACCGGCGAAATTTCACGGAACCAGTTGAGCGGGGCGCACGTAATATGTTTTTTAGTCCCATATAAGGGAGCGAACAATATGGCCTTGACTGCGCCTGACCACGAATGGAAGAAAGGGAGCGCAGAGCTGCTGGTGCTATCGCTACTGGAAGGCCGTCCCCGCCACGGCTACGAGATTTCGAAGTTGATTCAAATGCGCTCGGGAGGCGCGTTGCGCTTCCACGTGACGTCGCTCTATCCGTTGCTCTACCGACTGGAGAAGCGCGGCTGGGTGGAGGGGCGATGGGTGGAGAAGGCGGAGCAGCGGCGCCGGCGGTACTACACGCTGACCGCGGAAGGGCGGAGGATGCTCCGTTCGCAACGCAAGAGCTGGAGGGACTTCGTCACGGCGATCGGCCGCATTATCGGGATCGAACATGCCTGACTTCAGAAAGATCGTCGAAGAACGGATCGCTCCGCTGCATCTCAAAGCGTCGGCGGAAAACCTAATCGAAGAGGTGACGCTGCACCTGGAGGAGCGGTACCGGGAATTGCGCAGCGGCGGAGTGCCGGAAGAGGAGGCGTACCGGGAAACCGTGGCGGAGCTGGACGATATGTACCCGATCGAGGCGGAACTGTCCGGGAATCCGGCCCGGCAAGAAGCCGCCCCGCCGGGCGACGCATCCAAGGGGAACTTGGGTGTGGACCTCTGGCGGGATTTGCGCTATGCGCCGCGAATGTTGCGGCACAATCCGGTCTTCGTTGTTTTTGTGGTGGTGACGCTGGCTTTGGGAATCGGGGCCAACACCACCGTCTTTACGTTCATCAATACGCTGGTGCTGAATCCGCTGCCGGTGTACAAGCCCGCGGAGCTAGTGGCCGTGGCTACGGCGGAAATGAAGAGCACTGCGAAATCTGCCGCGGCATTGCCCATTTCATATCCAAACCTGAAGGACTACCGGACGAAGAACGAAGTCTTCAGTAGTCTTGCGGGCTACACGTCCCCCCACATTGTGACATTGCAGACAAACAGCGGCTCGGAGCGCATGTTCAGCGAGCTGGTGACGGGGGATTACTTCACCGCGCTGGGGTTGCGGCCGGCCAAGGGCCGCTTCTTTTCACCGGACGAGGATAGCGCAGGCGGCGCACTCGCAGTCGCGGTGATGAACTACGCCACCTGGCAGGGGCGTTTTGGCGGCACGGACGACGTCATCGGCAAGACATTGCGGCTGAATGGAATCGTCTTCAGCGTTATCGGCGTGGCGCCGCCGAGATTCATCGGCGTGAATGCGATCTTCGGCCCCGACTTGTGGATTCCCTCGGCCATGTCGGAACGACTGCTGCCCGGCGAGATGCAGAATGCACTGGAGGACAGGAGCAAAGCCGTTTTCCTGGGTGTAGCGCGGCTACGGCCGGGAGTGAGCCGCGCACAGGCCACGGCCGACATCGCCACGATTGCCTCCGGACTGGCGCGAGCTTATCCGGACGCGAATGCAGGGCGCACGGCCACGGTACGGCCGATTGCGGATGTAATTTTCAGCGCCGACAGCTCCAACACAGGGCCGCCCCCGGTTCTTTTAGCCAGCGCGGTGCTTCTGTTGGTGGTGGGAATCGTCCTGCTGATTGCGTGCTCGAACGTGACGAACCTACTGCTGGCACGCTCAGCGGCATGGCAACAGGAGATCGCTGTGCGCCTGGCCATGGGGGCGAGCCGCTCGAGGCTGATGCGGCAACTGCTTACCGAGAGCGTCCTTCTGGGTCTGCTGAGCGGGATTGCAGGATTGCTGGTCGGGTACGCTGGGCAGCAGTTGCTGAACTCGTTGCGGCCGGCGGAAGTAGGGGCGAACATGGTCGCGCCGCACATGGACGGAAACGTACTGGCGTTTACGTTGATCGTCTCGCTTGTGACCGGTTTTATTTTCGGCACTGTTCCGGCTTGGCGGGCCTCGCGAGTGAGTGTGGCTGAGGCGTTGAAGGAAGAGACGCATACGGCGGGAAGGAGCCGGCGCCGGATTACCTTTGCGAATGCACTGCTCGTGGGGCAGGTGGCATTTTCGTTTATCTCGCTGGTAACGGCGGCACTATTTCTACGAAGCATCCAACGGGCGTACGAGATTGATCCAGGTTTCCAGACGCAGCATCTCGCGGTGTTCCTGACAAACCCGGGCCAGGCGGGATACGGAAAAGCACAGACCAAGGCCTTTTACAAGGACGTTCGCGAGCGGGTAACGGCGCTGCCGGGAGTGGAGTCGGCATCATGGGCATCGAGCCTGCCGCTATGGGGACGCGTCGCCAGCGGACTGGAAATAGAAGGACGCGAGCCGAGGTCAAAGGCCGACACGATCACGACAGTAGTGAACACGGTGGATCTCGATTATTTCAAGACGGCGAGCATCGGCCTGGTCCGCGGACGCGACTTTAGCCGGATGGACGGAGACAATTCCACAGCGGTAGCCATCGTCAATGAAAAGCTGGCGCACGATTACTGGCCGGGCGCGAACGGAATAGGGAAGCATGTGCAACTGCCCGGCGAGAAGATCAGGCGCGAGGTGATCGGCGTGGTGAAGACGGCGAACTACTCGGCGCTGGGGGAGCCTCCGCAGCCGTGCGTTTACATGCCACTGGAGCAGGATTTTTCCGACGCCATGGTTCTGTATGTGCGGAGTAAGGCCGAGCCTCAACAAATACTGACGGCAGTCCAGCGCGAGATGCGCCTGGCCGGTCCCGAGGTGCTAGTGAACGATGTGCGCACGGGAAGCACGATTGTGGATCAGGCGTTGTTTGGTGCCAGGCTCGGCGTCGCGTTGTTGAGCGTATTTGGACTGCTGGCGCTGGGGCTGGCGAGTGTCGGGCTGTACGGGGTTGTGGCTTACTCGGTCACGCTGCGCAAAAAGGAGATTGGAGTGCGGATGGCGTTGGGCGCCGCGCAATCGAGCGTCCTGCGGCTGGTGTTGAAGCAGGGGATGTCGCTCGTACTTACGGGAGTGCTGATCGGATTCGCGGCAGCCATGGCCGTCATGCGGCTGCTGACGCGAGCGCTGTACGGCGTCGGCCCGAGTGATCCGGTGAGTGTTGTGGGTGCCGCTGGCGTGCTGCTGGCAATTGCTCTGGTGGCGTGTTATCTGCCTGCCCGGTCCGCGAGCCGGCTCGACCCGCTGGTGGCTTTGCGCGAGGGCTAATCTCATGCGGCCCGCTATTACTGTTCTCATGCTGTTGAATGCGGCGCTGTTTGTGTTCGGCGCATTGCAGCATGCGGGCGTGGCGATCGGACCGATTCGAGAACCGCAAATCATTCCTGCCACGATTGTGGAAACGCTGTGTGCGCTGGCGCTGGTTTGGGGAGCACTAGTGAAGGCTCGACGGGCGGCGCTCATCGGAAATCTGGTGGCGATCACCGGCGTAGCGATCGGGATGACGGCGCTGGCGCTGGGTGCGGGTCCGCGAACCGCAAGCAATGATATCTACCACGTCGTGATGATGGTGCTGGCAGCGGCAGCGCTGGGTGTGCTGGTGATTAGCGGCGGAGGCGGTACCGGCACCTAGCGCGCGATGCGCACCAGGATGACGCCGTGCGCCTGCACCTCGGCGGAATAGGAATCGCGGACGGTGCCAAGCTCCTGGTGAAGCCAAAGGTCGTGTGCCTTGTGCTTGCCTTTCAGCCCGATGATCTCCCAGCGGGCGTCGACTTCCGTCATCCCTTCGCTGCGATTGAACAGGGCTACGGCCAGGTCGCCATTGGCCAGTTGCCGCGTCCAGACTTCGGCGGCGCCGTCGCGGGAGACACGGGTTGCTTCCTGGCCCAGCGGGTCCTGATCGATGGCGATGACTTCTTTATTGAGAAGGATGTTGCGCGTGTCCGCGTTCATGGAGCGGATGTCGTTGCCGGCGAGCAAAGGAGCGGCGAGCATAGCCCATAAGCTCATGTGCGTACGGTACTCGGTGGGATTCATGCCGCCGTTGCCGATTTCGAGCATGTCGGGGTCATTCCAGTGTCCAGGGCCGGCGTACCTGGCGAGGGTCAGTTGCTTGTCGAAGCCGATTTTCGTCATGCTGTCCCAGTTGTCTTGAATATCGTCGGTCGTGCGCCAGAGGTTGCCGCCCACCGATGCGCCCCACTCCCAAACCTTTTCCAAGCCGTACTGGCAGAGGCTAAAGACGATGGGGCGGCCGGTCGCCTTGAGCGCATCGCCCATTTTCTTGTAGACGGAGGGCATTTCGGAGGGCTTGTACACCTTGTCGGCGCTACACCAGTCATATTTGAGATAGTCGATGCCCCAGGCGGCCCAGGTTTTGGCATCCTGCGCTTCGTGTTGATAGCTGCCCTCATAGCCAGCGCAGGTTTTCGGACCGGGAGAAGAATAGATGCCGATTTTGAGTCCTTTGCCGTGGACGTAGTCGGCGAGCGCTTTCATATCGGGAAACTTGCTGTTGGATTGGATATTTCCCTGGGCATCGCGCTGTCCTTCCCAGGTGTCGTCGATGTTGACGTAGATGTAGCCGGCGTCTTTCATGCCGCTGGACACCATGGCATCGGCAATGGCGCGCACGGTCTGGTCGTCAATCTTTTCGGCGAACTTGTTCCAACTGTTCCAGCCCATGGGCGGAGTCTGCG
This sequence comes from Bryobacteraceae bacterium, assembly GCA_030041035.1. Lineage (GTDB taxonomy): Bacteria > Acidobacteriota > Terriglobia > Bryobacterales > Bryobacteraceae > QHXW01. The sequence continues at coordinate 4,773 of JASHOO010000119.1, forward strand.
CCAGGTTGGCGCAAAGAGATGCGGAGGTCAAACACAGCCCGATCAGAGTGACTCGATGCATATGGCGATTCTAGTCTTTCTGCAACATTACTTCGGTTGACTTGATGACCACGGTAACGGCGTCGCCCTTCTTCAAACCCAATTCTTCGGCGCTGCGGCGCGTGATGACGCTCTCGACCAGATTCTTACCGACGCGCACCGTAACGTGCGCCATGACTTCACCGAGATGAACTTCCGCCACCCGGCCGGGCAGTTGATTTCGTGCAGATAGAGGCATGATGCCCCTTAGCATATCGCTTTGGGGCAGGGTGCGAGGTAGGGCGTCAGATCACGCCGGTCGCAGCTTTCTTTTCGAGGGCTGCTGGCGGAATTGCGCGGCCGATCAGGCACGGGGGCACTCGATTTTGTTGCCGTCGGCGTTGAAGATGACGAGCTTCACAATCTTTCCGGCAGGATCACGCTCGAACTGGAACTCGGTCTCGGTGGTGCGGACAAAGAAGCGTGAGTTGGAGGCGGCGAAGAGCGGCTTATCGGGCGTGTCCGGCAGACCGAGCCAGAGGCGATCGTTCTTCAATGAGATGGCAATGCTACGGCTAAAAAATCTGTATTCGCCTACGAGGTCACGCAGCTCCGCGGAGGGCACGTTTGCTTCGCGGCGATCGGCGAGCGCAGCGAAACGCTCGAAGCGCACGACAAGTTCGGCGGGCCTCTCCAGTTGAATCAAGTGGCCGCAATTCTTCCAGACCTCAAAGGAAACAATGGGCAGCGCCGCTTCGATGGCGCCGCCGTAGGCGATTACGTCGGCGATATCCGAGTCGCCGATCAAAATGACAGCGGGCGCTTGAATCTGTGCTAGGCGCAGAACGCTGGGAGGGGAGGGACGGCTCTCGAACTGGCCGCCGGTCTTGAGATTCTGGGGATTCAGCGCGAGGGCGTCGAAGAGCTTCTTGCGCGCTTCGGGATTCGCGCCGGAAATGAGATAAGGGTCGCGCGACCAGTTTTCGGCCGCAGCCTTGAGATCATTTTGCGCGAGCGGTGCGTTGGCACGATTGCCGCGTTCGAGAAAATAAGCAGAACTGGCCATACCGTGAACGACGGGTCCGATGAGGAAAAGGCCTTCGGTCATATCGGAGTGGGCGAGCGCAAAATCAAGCGCGAGACCCGCGCCGGAGGAGTTGCCGACGATGATGGCGCGGTTCATTTTAACGAGGCGCATCAACTGGAAGAGATCCTCTTCGGGGACGAATGGCGCAGTCGCTGCGTCCGAGCGGCCGTAGCCGCGGCGGTCGTAACGCAGGACGTGAAACCTGGCGCAAAGCGGCGCCCAGACATCGTCCCAGGTGACTGAGTGCAGCAGGCCGTCGTGAAGAAGTACGACGCTGATGCGGGAGGCGGTGTTGCACTCCTCATAGTAGAGCTTCACTCCGGAAACTTGCGCGAAATGGCCGCGCGCCTCGGTAGCGCCTGCCTGAGCCGGTGGCGTTGCATGAGCGCATTCGCCCGCGACCAGGAATAAAAGTCCAAGGGTAGCAGCCGATATTTTTCTCATGGCATTTGAGTTTATTGTGCCCCATCCCGGAACGGTTTTAGGGCTTATCGACCAAAGGCGACGGGATGAGTTTATCCTTCGAGTTAGACAACTAGCGGAGAGGTTTCACAGAAAGTTCGGCCAGCTCCGCGGAAACGCGCATGCCCAACTGGCTGTCGGCACCGTTGACCTCGGTTACGAGGCTCTGAACCACGACTCCCAGAGCTCTCCAAAGTTCGTCAGGGTAAAGCTCACGAACCAGCGATCCCAACAACTGCCTGGTAATCGATTCCGGCAATTGGTCCATTCCGCGGCCGTGCGCCCAGGAAAGACCATGCCGGAATCACGCCAATGTCATCACATGATCGCGTACCGCGCTAATCATATACTCGGCCTGCCAGAATTTTCCACGA
>JASHOO010000120.1 GCA_030041035.1 Bryobacteraceae bacterium
CGAAAGTGCGCTCGGCGGTGAGGTAGTCGGGGAAGGGATTGGGGAGGTCGCTGGTGTGGCCTTCGCCCCAGAAACCGTACTGCATCAGGTCCATCCACTCGACGAGGGGGTTGGAATCGAACTCGGCGGCCATCAGCTCGTTCAGCTCGCGGAAGGCTTTTTGAAATTCGGGGTGGTCGTAGCGCGGCTCGACAGCATCGAACTGGTGGCCATCCTCGTTGAGTTTGCCGATTTTGACGAGCGGCACGCGGTCGTGGAGGAAATCGGGTAGCGCGAGCTGCTTTGGCTGGAAAACGGTATTGGAGAGCTGCACGCGAAAACCGACGCGCAGACCGCGCTGTTTGGCGGCGTCGAAGGTGAGCTTCCAGATGGGAATTAAGTTGAGCCTGCCGGGCTGGCTTTGGACATCGCGCCAGTCACAGCGAATGTAGAGCACATCGACGAAGGGGAGCGACGAAAGTTTGTCTACGTGCTGTTCGAGCGTTTCCCTGCCGGCGCGGGCGGCGAGCGACGGGCCGCCTTCCTCCCAGGTGTAGCCGATGAGGCCGAGGCCCCAGTTGCGAATGTGCTCGACCGAGGGCGTAGTAGCGGCGATGGTGAACCAGCCCTGGTCCTGATCGATGCCGAAGGGGCCCTGGTTGAGGCGATCGGGAACAGCGGGACCGGGACCGAAATCGTAGCCGTCCCAGCGGTGCGAGGGGACATCGGCGAGAGCGAGCGCGGGGAAGGTGGAGAGAAGAGAGCGACGGGAGATGGGCATGGTGAGATTGTAGAAAAAGCCGCAGGTCCCCGCAAAAAAGTGCGTGGCCCTGCGCTACATGGCGTGTGTTTTCTGAGGATGGGGGTGGTCCGCAAACGGATTGCGAATGGTGAGCCCATCGATGGTTTGGCCGTCGCGCAGGTCTTCCGAGTACAAGGTGGCGGCTCCGGCATCGAGTGAGGCGGCGATGATGAGCGAGTCGAAGATAGAGTAACCGTAACGCTCGGCAATCTGTAGCGCTCGCTCGTGCGTCTCGACGCTAAGAGGCACGGCCTCCGGGCAGAACACGCGAAGGATGTCGAGAGCGCGGCCGACCTCTTTCCAGCTCTTGTGGAGCTTGCGGCGAGCCACGGCGACGAACTCATTCAGTACTTGAACGGATAGCGTCCCACCGGCGGAGAGGAGGGCTTCAGCCACCGGGCCGCGCTCATCGTCCCGGTGGAAGGCGTAGAGGATGACGTTGGTATCCAGGAACGGCTTACCGCTCATGGATCTCTTCGCGATTGAACCTGAAATCGCGAGGGAAGGACCATTTCATTTGACGGAGCCGGGCGAGCGCTTTCTGCCTGGATCGATCGCGGGCCACTTTGAAGTCGCGTTTGCCGGCGACGGAAATCTCTATCTCGTCTCCCTCTTTGAGATCGAGGGCTTCCACGACAGCGAAAGGAAGACGCACGGCCAAGCTGTTACCCCATTTTGAGACTTGCATATGGATATACTGAGACCATTGTATATCAACTGGCAAAAGGCCGCAGGTCCCCGCAAAGAGCGCGCGGCCCTGCGCTACATCGTCACCATCGGCAGCTCGATGAAGCTCGCGTTTTCGGGCGCGTGATAGACGCGTTGCGTCGCCTTTCGGTAATCCTCGGGCTTGGCCCAGAAAATATTCGGCACGAAGGTTTGCGGGTTGCGGTCGTAGAGCGGGAACCAGGCGGACTGGATTTGCACCATCAGCCGATGGCCGGGGAGGAAGACGTGGTTGGCGTTGGGCAAAGCCCAGCGATAGACGAGCGGTTTGTCGGACGTGATGGGCTTGGGAGTTTCCAGGCTTTCGCGGTAGCGGCCGCGGAAGATATCGGCGGAGATCATGAGCTGATAGCCGCCGAGCGCGGGCTGGCCGGCGACTTCATCGGGATAGAAATCGATCAGCTTGACGACCCAATCGGAATCGGTACCGCTGGTGGAAGCGACCAGGTTCGCAATGGGCTGGCCGCTGATTTTCACGGGCGTGGTGAGGACATTGGAGACGAACGCTAAGACGTCGGGGCGGCCGGAGGCTTCGCGCTGATCGTCCACGAGCCAGCGCCACCAGGTCAGCTCACCGGAGTAGCCGAGTGGTTGACTAGGACGCGCGCGGAAAGGAACGGGCTTGGCTGGGTCGGAGAGGTATTCGTCGTAGGCGGCGTCGTCGGATTTGGGCGCGGAGAAGCCGAGCTTGAGGCCGGCGGCGAGATAGAGCGGCGTGGGTTTCACTTCGCAGCCGCTGGCGCATCCAGCGGGCCAGGCGGGGAGACGGCGCCAGGTGTTGGTGCCGGTTTCAAACGCCATGACGGTGGGGAGATTGGCCGGGGGCGCGCCGTCCTTGAGGTATTGAGCCAGGAACGGGGCCAGAATTTCGCGGCGGAAGTAGAGGCCGGTGTCGCTATCGAACCTGATGGGGCCGAGCGAGCTGCCGTCGCCGATCTCGCCGCCGTGACACCACGGACCGAGCACCAGAAAGACTTTGTCGTTATTGGTGTCTTTCGGCTTGATGGCTTTGTAGACGGCGGTGGCGCCGTAGATATCTTCCTGGTCCCAGAGGCTGTGCACCAGCATGACGGGAATTTTTAGCGGCTGCGCGGCGAGCACACGGTCCATGGCCTGATCGCGCCAGAAGGCGTCGTAGCTGGGGTGCGCGAGGATTTTGCGCCAGAAGCCGAGGACTTCGAGGCCATGAATCTGGCCGACGTTGCCGGCGGAGCCGCCGTGCATGTACAGGGTGTAATAGTCGTGATAGCCCGACCACCACTTTTCTTCGGATTTGCGCGTGGCTTCCTGATCGTAGATGTAGTCGATGGTCCCCTGCTGGCGGAAGGCGCCATGGTGGAACCAGTCGTCACCCATCCAGCCATCGACCATGGGGTTCATGGGGACGGAAACCTTGAGCGCGGGATGGGGATTGACCAGCGCCATGAGCGGCAGAAAACCGTCGTAAGAAATGCCGAGGATGCCGACCTTGCCGTTTGATTCGGGAATGTTTTTGACGAGCCAATCGACGGTATCGTAGGTGTCGGTGGATTCGTCGACGGGCGTGGGATTCTGCGGGCCGTGCAGCGGGCGGTTCATGACGTAGTCGCCCTCGGAGCCGTGCTTACCGCGGATATCCTGAACGGCGCGGATGTAGCCGCCTTCGATGATGGTTTCGAGCGCGTTGTCGTAGCCGTTGAGAACCGACGCCAGGTGCGAGCTGTCGGCGTGGCTGGTGAGCGCTTTGGCGTCGTAGGGCGTGCGGGTGAGCAGAATGGGCGCGTTCTTCGCGCCTTTCGGAACGAGGATCTCGGTGTGCAGTTTAACGCCATCGCGCATGGGGATCATGACATCGCGGCGCGTGAAATCGAAGCTGGTGGTATCGGGGGTGAACTTCGCGGGCGTCTCGCTGGGATAGTCGGGATACTGGGCGGGCGTCGCGGTGGTCTGCGCGGGCGATAGGCCGGCGAATGCGAGAAGCAGGATGAGGGTGATGGAAGTCGTCATAAGCGGTTTGTGGAGGCGCGGGCGCCTGAGTTAAGAGATCATGAAACCATGAGCCCATTGGAAATGGCAACTTCGGCGCCGGTCTGGGAGCAATACCAGGATCAGTTTCCGGTGCGGGAGCATTTGATTTATGTCAATCACGCAGCGGTGACGCCGCTGTGCAGGAGGTCGGCGGAGGCGATGCAGCATTTTGCCGAGGATGCGCGCGATTTCGGCAGCCTGCACTACGACCAATGGCTGGCGGTGTACTCCGGCCTGCGGAAAGCGGCGGCGAAGCTCGTGGGTGGCGAAGCGCCGGATATCGCGCTCATGAAGAATACTTCGGAGGGTATCGCGACGGTTGCCATGGGGTTTGACTGGCGCGCGGGCGATAAGGTGGTGGCGTTCGAGGAGGAATTTCCGGCGAATTATTATCCGTGGAAGCGCGTGGAGGCGAAGGGCGTGCTGGTGGAGTGGCTCTCGATATTCGATCCGCTCGAGAAGATTGACGAGGCGTGCGCGGGAGCGCGGATGCTGGCGGTAAGTTTCGTGCAGTATCTGAGCGGCTATCGCGCGGACCTGCAAGCATTGGGCGAGATTTGCCGGCGGCGCGGCTGCTTCTTTTTCGTGGACGCGATTCAGGGACTGGGCGCCTTTCCGGTTGACGTGAAGCGCTGTGGGATTCACGCACTGGCCGCGGACGGGCACAAGTGGCTGCTGGGACCGGAAGGGTGCGCCATCCTTTATATCAACGCGGAGATGCGCGAGCGGGTGGCGCCGGTAGAGTTTGGCTACACCAACGTTGCGCGCTTCGCCGACTACGCGACGCGCGACATGACGCTGCGGCCCGATGCCGGGCGCTACGAGTGCGGCACGATGAACACCATCGGATGCTACGGCCTGAAGGCCGCGATCGAATTCGTTCTGGAGGTGGGTGTGGAGCGGATTGCGCCGGCGGTCGAGGCGCTGGGAGACCGGATCGCAGAGAGGGTCGCTGCCAAGGGGTACGAGGTACTCGGACGGCGCACGGCGCAAACCGGCGCAGGGATCGTGAGCTTTCGCAAGCCGGGAGTCGAGAGCGGGGCGATCGTGCACCAGCTCAAGCAGAAGCGTATCGTGGCGGCGAACCGCAGCGGCTGGGTGCGGACGTCGCCGCATTTCTACGTGAGTCCGGAGGAGATAGAAGAGGTGATTCGGGCAGCGGGATAGAAGCGGTGGCCGCGGGCGGTGCCGAGGGGTTGGAGTTGTGAAGAATGCTGGTTTTCATTGACGAAAGCTATCGCAAAGCCGGAGAGCCCAATGCGAAAAGTACGTTCAGCTCGGTGCTTATCCAAGAGGAACGATACCGGGAACTCGACACAAAGCTGTTCGAACTGAAGCGACACTTCTGGAAGTGCGAGCACCCTTATAGCATTGAGCTTAAGGGCCGCGATTTGCTTAGCGAACGTGCTATTCATCTGCCGAAAAACCGAGAGTTCGTTTCACAGTTAACGTTTTTGTGCAAAGAGGTTGGCGCGATTTTATTCGCGGTAGTCCAAGACGGGACCCTTACTCTCGCCAGTGAAAACGAACGCCTCCCGGATTTGTACAGAGCGCTGCTGCGCCGCGTGAACACCTTCATGGAGGAAAGGGCTCCCGGCGATCGCGCCGTCTTCTTTTTCGATGGAATAGATCACAACACGAACCGCAAAGCGGCCATCAGCTTCAACAACTTTATGTACAGGCATCATTGGGGTAAAGCATACCTGCATGTCATTCCGACTCCTTTCTTCTGCGACTCGATGGTGTCCCCAGGAATTCAGATCGCCGACGTGGTCGCCTATTGCGTGAACGAGAGATATGTAGGTAGACGAGGATATCTTGAGGAACATTTTCAAAGATTCCGGGATTTGGCGTTTAACTACCAGAATCCCGACGAGAATTTCAATCTTTGGGGTTTTACCTTGATTCCGCCGAAGGGCGCGCCGACCGATGACACCAATATGGAATGAAACTGGCGACTTTGAAGTCCGCGACGCTACCTTGTGGGCGGCGCACCAGTTTCATCAATAGTGTACCAGAATCCAGGCCTTTCAATTCGGGCCGGCGCAGGACGGTGGCTTCCACACCAGCCGTAATACAATATCGGCGATGCTTCTCGGCTGTGTCACCTACAATCTTTTGAAAGACTGGGACCTCGAAACCATCATTCGCAATCTCGAAGAGGCGGGGTATGACGCCGTCGAGCTGCGCACGGGTCACAAGCATGACGTAGAGCCGTCGCTCACGAGCGAGCAGCGCAAAGAGGTCGCCGCGCGGTTTCAGAGATCAAAGGTGCGTCTCCTGAGCTACGGCTCGACGTGCGAGTTCGAATCGCCCGATGCCGACGAACGGCGGCGGCAGGTGGAGCTCGGCAAGCAGTGGGTGGAACTGGCGCACGATACGGGCGCGTGGGGCGTGAAAGTCAGGCCTAATGGAATGCCGGCCGGCGTGCCCCAAGAGACCACGGTTCAGAACATCGCGGCCGGCCTGCGCGAGCTGGGCGATTACGGACAGCGCTACGGCGTCGAGATCTGGATGGAGGTCCACGGGCCGACTACGCAGAATCCGCCGGTTTCTGCGGCCATCATGAAGGCCACCAAGCACGACAACGTGGGGGTCTGCTGGAATTCCAATCCCACCGACGTGGTGGATGGCAGCGTGAAGCCGAGCTTTCTTCTGCTCAAGCAGTGGATCCGCAATGTCCACATTAACGATCTCTCCAACAGCTATCCGTGGCGTGAGCTGTTCACGCTGCTGCGCGATTCCGGCTACGAGCGGTACACGCTGGCCGAGGTAGACCCGCCGAGTAAAGAGCCCGAGCGCTTCCTGCGGTATTACCGGGCGCTGTGGGCGGAATTGAACCGCACTTGCCCCAAGCACGAGGAAGAATAAAGGCGCGGGTAAAATCCGCAGGTGCTCACAAAATACGTGTGCCCTTGCGCTACATCGCGATGGTTGCGGCCTGCGCGCTGCATGCCGCGATGCCTACTCCGGCGAGCCACTTCGGGCACGAGATGGGCGCGGATCGCGAGCTGCTTGATTGGGACAAAGTCGTTTCCTATTTCCAGGCGCTGGCAGCCGCGAGCGATCGGATTCGCTTTGAGGAACTGGGGAAAACGGTCGAGGGGCGGCCCTTCATCGCGGTGACCATCGCCGAGCCGGAAACGCTGCGCAATCTCGATCATTATCGCGAGATTCAGAGGCGGCTGGCCGACCCGCGCATTACTTCCGAAGAGGAAGCTCAGCGTTTCATCGCTGAGGGCAAGACGGTCGTTCTGCTGACCTGCTCGATTCACTCGACTGAAGTAGCTTCCACGCACACGGCAATCGAGTTCGCTTACAGGCTGCTAACCGAAGACACGCCCCGGTTTCGAGCCATTCTGCACAACACAATTCTGCTGCTCGTGCCGTCGCTCAACCCGGACGGCGTCGATTTGGTGACGCGCTGGTACCGGCACACGCTGGGCACGCCGTACGAAGGGACCTCCCCACCCGAGCTGTACCACCACTACATCGGGCACGACAACAACCGGGACTGGTACATGTTCACGCAGCCCGAGACGAGGCTCACGGTGGCTAAACTGCACAACGCGTGGCATCCGCAGATTGTCTACGACGTGCATCAGCAGACCGAATACGCGTCGCGGATCTTTGTACCGCCGTGGCTCGATCCGATCGAGCCGAACGTAGACGCAATTCTCGCGCAGGAAATGAACATGATCGGCACGGCCATGGCGGCGGATCTGACGGCGGCCGGCAAGAAGGGCGTGGCGATTCACGCAGCCTATGATTTCTGGTCGCCGGCGCGGCATTACCAGGCGTTTCATGCCGGGCTCAGGATTCTGACCGAATCGGCCAGCGCGCGGCTGGCCACGCCGGTGACCATCCGCCGCGATGAGCTGGATGAACACGCGCTCGGCTACAACGCGCGCGAGCGGAGCTGGAATTTTCTCGAACCCTGGGAGGGCGGCGAGTGGCACCTGCGCGACATCATCGACTACCAGTTGATCGCCTTCGAATCCTGCCTGTACGAGGCGGCGATTCATCGGGAAGAACTGCTGCGGAATTTCTATCGCGTGGGCCAGCGCGCCATCGCGCGCCGGGAGCCCGGGGCGTTTCTGATTCCGGCAAAGCAGCGCGACCCCGGCGCGACGAGAAAACTGCTGGAAACGCTGGCATTCGGAATGGTGGAGATCGGGCGTGAGGCCGACGGCAGCCATGTCATTTCCATGGTGCAGCCATACAGCAGTTACGCCAAGGCGCTGCTCGAGCGGCAGCATTATCCGGACTTGCGGCAATACCCAGGTGGTCCTCCCGTGCGGCCCTATGACGTGACGGCGCACACGCTGCCCCTGCTCATGGGCGTGGATGTCGAGGCGCTCGAAAAGCCCTACCCAGGAGAACTCGCGTCGGAGGAATTCGCGGCGTCAGAGCCCCGGGAAAGTTACGCCGCAGCGGATACCGATTCGTGGCTGGCCGTCAACCACATCTGGAAAGCGGGCGGCGCGGTGTGGCGTAACCCGGTGACGGGCGACTTCGCGGCATCGCAGCGGGACGCGCAGTGGAAGGAGCTTCGCCGGCCGCGGATCGGGCTGTATAAAAGCTTCATTCCCTCGACCGACGAGGGCTGGACACGCTGGCTGCTGGAGCAGTTTGGGTTCGCGTACGCCAGCGTGGGCAATCCGGAAATCCAGGCGGGCGATCTGCGCCGGAATTTTGACGTCCTGGTGTTTCCCGATCAGCCGCTGAGCGACATCGAGAGCGGATTCGCCACGGGCACCATGCCGGCAGAATTCACCGGCGCCTTGGGAGAAGCCGGCACCCGCGCATTGCGAGAATTTACCGCACAGGGCGGCAAGCTGATTTTCTTAAACCGTGCCACAGCCTATGCCACCGGGATCCTGGGCGTGAGGGCGAAGAATGTGCTGGCGGGCGTTTCGGACCGCGAGTTCTACGCGCCGGGATCGCTGCTGAACGTGGTGCTCGATACACATCAACCGCTCACGCTGGGTTTGCCGCGCGAAATCACGGTTTGGAGCGAGCACAGCCCCGCGTGGGAGACCAAAGAAACCGTAATCGCGCAATATCCGGATGAGCAGATTCTGGCATCCGGGTGGCTACTGGGGGACAAGCTGCTGGCCGGCCGGGCGGCGCTCGTGGAGGCACGCCTGGGCAAAGGTCGCGTCATCCTGTTCGGTATGCGCCCGCAGTACCGCGGCCAGAGCTATCAGACGTTTAAACTGTTCTTCAACGCGCTGGTGGAGTAGATTCGGGCTCGGGCTCGCCTTGTGCAGTGACTTCCTCGGCCGGAACGCCGGCCACCATCTGCTGGGCTAAAAGCAACTGGCGTGCTTCGGGCCGCAGCTCCGGCCAGCGCAGTCCGAACACAACCGAGCCGGCAACCGCAATGACGCCACCGGCTCCCACGGTGAACGGTGCACCGAAACGCTGGGCCACTACGCCGGCCAGCAGCGCACCCACCGGCGCCATGCCCATAAACATCATCGAATAGACCGACATCACACGGCCGCGCAGCCGGTCGGGCACCATACTCTGGATCAGGGTGTTGGATGAACCCATCTGGGTCATCATGGCGCAGCCCACCGGTATGAGCATCGCGGCGCCCATCCAAAACCACCGGGAGAAGGCGAAAAGAATCAAACTGGCGCCGAAGACGCCGCACGAAACCGACACCCATCTGCCGAGGCCTTTCACATCGCGCCGCGTGGCCAGGGCGAGCGCGCCTATGAGCGCGCCGATGCCCGAGAAACCCATGAGAATCCCCAGACCTCTCGCGCCGGAATGGAAGATGCGGTCGGCAAAGACCGGCATCAGCACGGCATACGGCATGCCGGTAACGCTCACCAGGCCCAACAACAGCAGCAGCGCGCGGATCGGCCCGGTGTGCGCTGCGAAGCGGAAGCCTTCAACGATGTGGCTCGCCGCCGACCCCTCTCGCATCCGCGCCGCCAACGGCGGAATGTGCATCATGAGCAGGCCGATGATCACCGCGATGTAGCTCACGCCGTTGGCGAAGAAACACCAGCCCTCACCGATGGCGGCGACAAGAATGCCCGCGATCGCCGGGCCGATAATGCGGGCGCTGTTGAACATGGAGGAGTTGAGCGCAATGGCGTTGATGAGATCGTCGCGGCCCACCATCTCGACCAGAAACGCCTGGCGCGCGGGAATGTCGAAGGCGTTCACGACGCCCAGCAGCGCCGCCAGCACGAAGATGTGCCAGACCTGAATGCGGTCGAGCAGGGTGAGCGCGGAGAAAATGAAAGCCAGGATCATGGCCGAGGTCTGGGTGGCGATGACGGTGCGGTGGCGGCTATGCCGGTCGGCGATGAGGCCGCCCAACGGAGCAATGAGAAAAACCGGGATTTGCCCGGCGAATCCCACCATGCCGAGCAGCGCCGCCGAGCCGGTGAGCCGGTAAACCAGCCACGACTGCGCCACGTTCTGCATCCAGGTGCCAATGAGCGAAATGAGCTGGCCGGCAAAGAAAAGCCGGAAGTTGCGATGACGCAGCGCACGGAGGGTGACGGCAAGCTTCGAGGTTTCCGGCATCGTCTACAGCCAATGGATGCTGATCTCGGGATCGAGGCTGCGGAATTCCGGGTCGCCGGTCACCAGTTCCGCGTCGCGCTGCTTGGCCAGCGCTGCGGCGAAGGCATCGGCGTAGGAGATTTTGTGGCGGGATTTGAAATCGGCGGCCTGGAGGACCATGGGCCAGTCGATGTCGATGGGGCCAATCCCGATTTGCGTGATCTCATGAATCGCTTGATCCGCCAGTTGTCTGGAACGCTTACGGACCAGCATGTACCAGACTTCACCGAGGTTGACGCTCGTGATCCATCCATTTTTCCTGCGGGCCGATTCCGCCAGGAGCAGTTTGACTTGGTCGGCGGCCGGTTCGTTGTTGAAGAATGCAATGATCGCCCAGCTATCGAAGACGAGTGAGCCGGTCAAATTTGCTGTCCTCTAGTTCGCGATCACGTGCTCTTTCTTCTTCCAGTTCTTTGGTCATGGAAGGGCCGCCTTTGACAATTCCCTGCAGTTTATCCAGCTTGGCGCGGATCACTTCGGGGCTGAGCGGATTCAAGATGATGTGGTCGTCCTGTTCGTAAACCTGAATGCGTGTTCCTTTTTTAATGCCGTACTTTTTGCGCAGTGCGGCGGGAATGACGATCTGACCCTTTTCAGTAGCACGCGTTTCTGATCGTTCCACCATATGCAAAAAGTATAACATTTTGAAAAAGTAATACCATTGACATCCGGCCGGGGATCGGTAAAATTATAGTGCGGCGAATAAAAAGCGAATATAATGGACACAGCTCTTCTTCAATCCATTGATTTTAAGCTACATAATCGGCCAGTGCCGGACTCGTTGCCATCCGGCATCGCCAGTTTTGATGCCGTCTTTGGCGGCATTCCCCGCGGCTGCGTGACTGATATTTTCGGGCCAGCCTCGTCAGGTCGAACAAGCCTTTTGTTTTCTTTAATCTCAGAGGGAATAGCGCGGGAAGAATTCTGCGCATTAGTAGATGCGAGTGATACGTTCGATCCCGTGTCAGCAGTAGCGGCGGGCGTGGCGCTCAGCCGGCTGCTGTGGATTCGCTGCGGAGGGAATGCCGAACACGCACTCAAAGCGACGGACCTGCTGTTGCAGGCGGGCGGGTTTGGCCTCGTGGCGATGGATCTGGGCGATATTGCGCCGGAAACCGTGCGGCGCATCTCGCTCGCATCCTGGTACAGGCTACGGCGCGCGGTGGAGAACACGCCGACGACGCTGGTGGTGGTGGAGCGAGCGCCGCATGCCCGCGCCTGCGCGCAACTCGCTGTGGAATGCGCGCGCAGCCGGGTGAACTGGCGGGGTGCGCCGGGATGCTCACTACTGCTGCGCTGCGTTGAGTTTACAGCAGAACGGCGTAAGCCTTGGCGGCCGGCTTGTGCAGCCATGGAATCAGTGGCGCTGAGGTGAGTAGTGTTTGCATGCATTCATGCTCCGGGGGAAGGCGGGCGGCTGATTGCTTGCGCCCAGGATTTCTCGCCGCTAGTGGAGCAGACCGATGCCGATACGGCGACGCTGGATATCGACGGGCTAGAGCATCTGTTCGGACCGGTGCAGGAGATCGCCCAGGCCATTGCGCGGCGCGCGGGCATTCCGGTGAATGTTGCGGTGGCGGCGAACCCGGATGCGGCGTATCATGCGGCGCGCGGATTTTCCGGCACGAGCATCGTCCCCGAGGGTGACGAAGCCAAATTTCTGGCGAGCCTGCCGCTCACGCTGCTCTCGCCTTCCGAAGAAATTGCGGAAACGCTGGCGCGGTGGGGTGTACGGACATTTCACGACCTGGCGGCGCTGCCGGATCTGGGCGTGGCGGCGCGATTGGGCGAAGAAGGCGTGCGCCTGCAGCAACTGGCGCGTGGAGCGCATGAACGGCCGCTGGTTCCGGTGGAAGCTCCGCAGCGATTTGAGGAAGAAATGGAGCTGGAGTATCCGGTGGAACTGCTCGAGCCGCTGCTGTTTGTGCTGGCAAGGCTATTGGGCGATATTTGCCGGCGGCTGGAAGATCGGGCGCTGGCAGCCATTGGACTGCGCGTGCTCTTACAGCTGGAAAATGCGCCCGGGCATGAGCGATCGATCCGTCTGCCTGTGCCTATGCGCAGCCCACGCGTATTTTTGAAGCTGATTGAGCTGGACCTGGAGAAGCACGCGCCGGCCGCGCCGGTCGTGAAAGTCACGATTGCCGCCGAGCCGGCCAAACCGCGCACCACGCAGAACGGACTGTTTATTCCGCTCGCGCCCGAGCCCGAGAAGCTGGAACTGACGCTGGCGCGCATTGCCAAGGTTGTGGGAGAGGAAAATGCCGGATCGCCGGAACTGGTGGACACGCACCGGCCGGGAGCGTTTCGCATGCGGCCGTTCGGGGTGAAGCAACAGGCGAGGATGGACAGGCAAGCCGGTCCTACGCAGCTTGCGTTTCGAGCATTCCGGCCGCCGCTTGCGGCGAAAGTGCAGGCGGATTTTATTTCGGCGCCGGGCATTCGCGGCAAGATTGTGCAGCAGGCAGGTCCCTGGCGAACATCCGGCGGCTGGTGGACCGAAGATCGGTGGGCGCGCAACGAGTGGGATATCGAGTTGACGGACGGCGCGCTCTACCGCATCTACTGCGATGCGCAGACGGGACGCTGGTTCATAGAAGGCAGCTATGACTGAAACCTACATCGAGCTGCATGCGCGCTCGGCGTTCAGTTTTTTGCAAGGGGCATCGCTGCCGGAAGAACTCGTCGAGACGGCGGCGAAGCTCGATTATCCCGCAATGGCGCTGGTGGATCGGGATGGGGTTTACGGAGCGCCGCGGTTTCACCTGGCGGCGAAGAAGGCCGACATTCGCGCGCATATCGGCGCGGAGATCAGCTGTACGAATGGGTGTCAATATCCGCTGCTGGTAGAAAATCGCACCGGGTATCAAAACCTTTGCCGACTGGTCACGCGCATGAAGCTGCGCGCGAAAAAAGGCGAAGGTACGGCGACGCCGGAGGAATTGGGGGAATTTTCGAAGGGATTGATCTGTCTGGCGCCAGGAGCCCAATCTCTTCCTGGCGCGCTAAAAGCCTTCGGTCCGGCCAATGTATTCGCCGAAGTGCAGCGGCACATGAACCGTGACGAGGAAGCGCGCAACCAGGCGCAGATTGCGGCGGCGCGGCGGTTGCGTGTGCCGATCGTGGCCACCAATGGAGTTCGTCATGCCACACCCGCGCAGCGCGAGGCGCTGGATGCGCTCACCTGCATTCGGAATCATGTGCAACTTGCCGCGGCGGGCAGGCTGCTCGAAATCAACAATGAACGGCATTTGAAATCCGCGGTGCAAATGTCGCGCCTATTTGCCGATCTTCCCGACGCCATCGCCAACACGCGGGAGATCTCCGCGAGATTGCAATTCACGCTGGCCGATCTGGGTTATGAATTCCCGCGTTATCCTGTACCGCCGGGCGAGACCATGATGTCGTTTTTGCGCCAGCGGACCGACGAGGGTGCGCGGCGGCGGTATATCCCTTATCACGAAAAAGCGCAGCGGCAGATCGAGCGCGAGCTGGCGATGATCGAGAAGCTGAAGCTGCCGGGATACTTCCTCATCGTCTGGGATATCGTCGAGTTCTGCCGGAAAAACGGAATCCTGGCGCAGGGGCGCGGCTCGGCGGCCAACAGCGCGGTTTGTTATTCGCTGGGAATCACTGCCGTCGATCCAGTCGGCATGGAGCTGCTGTTCGAGCGATTTCTTTCCGAAGAACGCGGCGAATGGCCGGACATCGATATCGATTTGCCTTCCGGCGATGAGCGCGAGCGCGTCATTCAGTACGTTTACGAGCGCTACGGCAAGCTGGGCGCGGCGATGACGGCGAATGTCATCACGTATCGCGGCCGCTCGGCGGCACGGGAAGTGGGCAAGGCGCTGGGATTCGAGGTGGCGACGCTCGACCGGCTCTCGAGCCTGGTGCGCGGCTGGGAGTGGAAAGATCCGAAAGACACGCCGGAAAAACAATTCCGGGATGCAGGACTCGACCTTGTGAATCCGCGCATCCGCAAATTTTTTGAGTTGTATTTGGCCGTGCAGGATCTGCCGCGTCATCTGGGCCAGCATTCGGGCGGCATGGTGATCTGCCAGGGGCAACTGGATTCAGTAGTCCCGCTCGAGCCCGCCACCATGCCCGGCCGCGTGGTGGTGCAGTGGGATAAAGACGATTGCGCCGATATGGGGATCATCAAGGTCGATTTGCTGGGCCTGGGGATGATGGCGGTGATCAAGGATTCGCTCAACCTGATACGCGAACATTACGACGAGGATGTCGATCTGGCGCACCTGCCGCCGGATGATCCCGCGGTCTACCGCGCGTTGCAGCACGCCGATACCATCGGCATGTTTCAGGTGGAGAGCCGCGCGCAGATGTCTTGCCTGCCGCGCCTGCGCCCCAAAAATTTTTACGACATCGTGGTGGAAGTCGCGATTATCCGGCCGGGGCCGATTGTGGGCGAAATGGTGAATCCATACCTTGAGCGGCGCATGGGGCGCGAAGCCGTGGATTATCTGGACCCGTCGCTCGAGCCCGTGCTCAAGCGCACGCTCGGTATTCCGCTGTTTCAGGAGCAACTGCTGCGCATGGCCATGATTGTGGCTGGATTCACTGGCGGCGAAGCGGAAGAGCTGCGGCGCGCCATGGGATTCAAGCGCTCGGAAAAACGCATGAAGGAAATCGAGCTCAAACTGCGCGCGGGCATGGAGCGCAGGGGAATCCAAGCGGACGCACAAGAGCGCATCGTCCAGTCGATTACCTCATTCGCACTGTACGGATTTCCGGAATCGCATGCGGCAAGTTTTGCACTGCTGGCCTATGCCAGCGCTTATCTGAAGTGTCATTATCTGGCGGCGTTCATGGCGGCGATGCTGAACAATCAGCCCATGGGATTTTACGCGCCCGCCATTCTGTTGAACGACGCGCGCCGCCATGGATTGCGCGTGCTACCGATTGATGTGACGAAGTCGCGGTGGGAGTGCACGGTGGAAGCAGGTGTCAGGTGCCAGGTGTCAGGTGTTAGGGCGCTGCGCCTCGGGCTGATGTACGTCAAGGGGCTGCGTGCTGAGGCGGGCCATGCGATCGTACGCGAACGGGAGAGCGGCACGTTTCGTGATATCGGCGATCTCTCGCGGCGCGTGCCGGAATTGCGCAAAGATGAGCTGAACAAGCTGGCGGATGTGGGCGCATTGAATCCTCTCGAAGCCGCACATCGGCGCGATGCGCTATGGCAGGCTGGACATGCGGCGCAGCCTGCCGGACCTTTATTGGATGCGCTGCCTGAGCCGGAGCGCGCTTCGCCGCTCGCGCAGATGACTCACGAAGAGCGGCTCAATGCCGATTTTTCGGGCACCGGATTCACCATCGGCCGCCACCCCATGGCGTACCGGCGTGAGGAGATGAATGCGCTGGGCGTCACGCCTGCGAGCGGGCTGCCGCAAATGCGCGACGGGAATTTCGTGCGCGTGGCCGGATGCGTCATCGTGCGCCAGCGTCCCGGCACGGCGAAAGGCTTTGTCTTTCTCAGCATGGAAGACGAAACCGGTGTTATCAACGTGATCGTCACACCGGCCATGTTCGACCGCTACAAGTTTGCGCTGCTCGGCTCTTCCTTCCTTCTGATCGACGGCACTTTGCAGAACCTGGACAACGTCATTTCGGTAAAGGCGGGACGCATCGAAGGCTTATCGGCGCACACAGCAGCGGCTGTATCGCATGATTTTCATTAGCCGCTATACTGGAGTCAAGCCATGCGCTACAAAGTGGCATTGAAAAAATCCGAAGAAGGATTCAGCGTCTCCTGTCCCGGTCTGCCCGGCTGCTGGTCTCAAGGTGCCACAGAACAGGAAGCGTTAGCCAACATCCGAGACACCATTCGCGAATATCTCGACGCTGCCGCCGGGCTCGACAGCGACGCGGAAATGCGAGAAGTTGAAGTTGCTCTCTGAGCGTGGGTAAATTACCCGGCATTCCTCATCTTCACGCCGTGCGAGCGCTGGAGAAGGCTGGCTTTCGCATCGTTCGCCAGGGGAAAACACATCGTCCTGTCGAACGGATCTCGTATCCTTACCGTTCCTCGAAATAACCCCGTCAACGCGTATACGATGGCGGGAATCGTTCGTGATGCCGGTCTCACGCTGGAGGAATTCCGCAAACTGTTGTAGCCTGTTGCCGGATGGTCTCCCGCTCCCGCCTGTACGCCTGGTGGTATTTCACTATCGCTCTAGGTTTTCTGCTGCTCGCCATCAACCGGGCGCTATTTGGCGAAAAGACCTGGCTCATCGTGTTGCGCCTGGTAATCGCCGCCGGGTTCGCCGCGCTGGGTTACATCGAGCTGCGTTTCCGTTCGCGAACCAAGTGAGCTATGC
>JASHOO010000121.1 GCA_030041035.1 Bryobacteraceae bacterium
TCGATGCCACCGTAGCCGGCTTTGCGAATCGCGCGGCAGGCGCCCGCGAACGCAAACTTCTCGAACGCTTCGTTGCAGATTGCGTGGCGAAACTGATAGGCCATGCCAAGACCTTTCAGTGTAGCGGGTTTTGAAAAAATGCACACGCGAGTGCGCCGACGAGCACGCCCGGCAGTACACTTGGGAGTTTAGGAGCAAAACCGATGAGCCATTCGATGACACGTCGCGGCCTGTTGGCGTTGGGGGCCAGCGGACCGCTGTTGCTGAAACCTCAAACTGTGCGCGGATCGCAGGTCAATTCCGCGTTGTCGGTCGGCCTGATCGGCTGCGGGCGCCGCGGGACTTACGTCAGCGGGTTATTTACCAAGAACGAATACGCCAAGATCGCGGCATTGTGCGATATCTACGACGATCAACTGACCGCCGCCACCCAGAAATTTTCCGGCGCGCGGACGTTCAAGAACTATCACGATCTGCTGGCCAGCGACGTGGATGCCGTTTACATCGCCACGCCTCCGTATCTTCATCCGGAGCACTTTGAAGCCGCGGTCAAGGCACGCAAGCACATCTTCATGGAGAAGCCGGCCGGTGTCGACCCGGCGGGCTGCCGGCGCGTTGTGGCGGCGGCCAAGCAGGCGGATCCCACCAAGCGCATCACGGTCGATTACCAGCAGCGATACGGCAAAGACTACCGGCATGCGTACGAAATCGTACATTCGGGCGAGCTGGGCGACATCACCATGGTGCGCGCTTCGTGGCTGGGCGGTGGTCTGCCCGTGCGTGAAGGTGTGGCCGCAAGCGAAGAGCAGATGCGCAACTGGTTGTTTTACCGTGAACGGTCGGGCGACATCATCGTCGAGCAGGATTGCCACAACATCGACGTCGTGAACTGGTTCATGGGCGCCCATCCCCTGCGAGCCTTCGGGTATGGCGGCCGCCAGGTGCGAAACAATATCGGAAACATTCTGGACAACTTAGCCGCCACTTTTCACTTTGAAAATGGCGTGATCTTCAGCTACAGCGCCAACCAGTTCTCGACCGGTGGTTTCAGCGACGTCTCCGAGACCTTCATCTGTGAGCGAGGAGCGATTAATACGTCGCGGAAAGGCGTGAAAATCTATCGCAATAAAGCGAATCCCCCAGAGGAAATCGTCACCGAAGGGGATATTACGCAAGATGCAGTGAACGAATTTGTCGAGGGTGCCCGGACCGGCAAAATCGAAAACGCCGCGTTCAGTGCGTCAGAAAGTACCTTAAGTGCCATTTTGGCACGGGAATCCATTTACAGTGGTAAGGAGATCACCTGGCAACAATTAAATAATTAAGCAAAAAACCCAGATAGTACGAGTACTTTTTCTGGGTACAAATTTGCATGTGAGCGGTTAGAATAACGATTTTATGATTCGCCGCTTGCCAGTTTTGGTCGTCGCTTCGATCGCACTTTCCGCGGGTTTCGCCCGGCAGATCGAATCCATTTGCGGTTCGAATACGCAACTGCGCAAGCAGGAGATGTTCTTACACCGGCAGGCGGTGCGCGCACACCATGGCAGCGCGCAGTTGGCGTCACAGCAGGTTTCCCTGGCCCCCTCCCAGGATATCGGTGACATCGTAATTTTGCCCGACGACGGCGGGGTGGTGTCGCGCCAGAATGCTTTTAATCTCGATCAACAGACCCTGACGTTCACCCCGGCGCCGCCACTGGCCGCCGCCTACACGTTTCAGTTGACCGCCGGAAGTTATGACGCAGTCGCGGCAGCCTCGGGGACGCCATTGCCGCTGGCCGATGACGATACCAGCCAGGTGGCGCTCGCGTTTCCGTTTCCCTTCTTCGGCAACACCTATCAGAGTGTTTTCGTGAATTCAGACGGCAGCCTGACGTTTACGGAAGGCGATACCCAGTCGACCGAGCGCAACCTGGGCCGGCTGGCCGGTGGCCCGCCACGGATCGCTCCGTTGTTCGAGGATCTCGATCCTTCACAGTCGGCACAAGGCGTTCTGGTCACCTCCGAGCCGGGCCGCCTGGTGGTGAGCTGGGTGCAGGTTCCCGAGTATAGCGTTTTCGGCATCGGGGGAATCGAGACGTTCCAGGTGCGGCTCTATCCGGACGGGCACATCCAGTTCGCTTACAACGGAATCAATTCGCAGGGCGCGGTGGTGGGCATCAGCCCGGGCCATCTGCTAGGGGAAAGCTCGGTGGTTTCCTTTACTGCCGGAAGCTCCGCCGTGTACGCTTCGACCGTTGCCGAGACATTCATCAACGCGGATGAGGTGGACATTGAAGCGGCCACCCAGCGGTTCTTCCAGACACACGATGATGCCTACGATTACATCGCGTTTTTTAACGACGAAGGCATTTGGGCCAGCACCGGAGCTCTCGCCTGGGAGCAAACGCTGCGCAACCCTCGTTCCGGTTACGGCGACATCCCGGTGGATGACGGCGCCGAATATGGATCGGCCTCACGGTTGCAATCCGTGCTCAACATGGGACCTTTGAGCCTGTATCCGGCAAGCCCCACCGGCATCATCCCTCTACGCGCCGGCAGTGGATACGACATGCTCAAGCTGCTGGGTCATGAAGTCGGGCATTTGTTCCTGGCCTATGCCAGCGTGCCCGATCCCAACGACCCTCTGGCGAAGCCGATGCTCGGAATCGAACTGGTGCACTGGGCGTTCAACTTCAATGCGAACGCATCGTTCATGGAGGGCAACCTGATTCAGGACAACGGCGTGAACGCGCAGCCGGAATTTGTCACCACCGCAGCCGTGGACCAGTATTCGCCGCTCGACCAATACCTGATGGGATTCCGCGCACCCGGTGAAGTGCCGTCGACATTCCTGGTCACCGGCAGCGCATCGCAGATGGCCACCGACTTCCCGCAGGTGGGGGTGGGCTTCGACGGCATGCG
The DNA here is from genome assembly GCA_030041035.1 of Bryobacteraceae bacterium. GTDB lineage: Bacteria > Acidobacteriota > Terriglobia > Bryobacterales > Bryobacteraceae > QHXW01. The sequence goes on from JASHOO010000121.1 coordinate 2,907, forward strand.
CCAGGACATTCAGATCAGCGACATCATCCAGGCCGAAGGACGCCGCACGCCCGATTCCACGGTTGCGCAGCGGCATTTCCGCATGGCCTTCGTGCTCATTGTGAAAGCCGGGACTACACCTCCGGCCTCCGAAGTCGCGCAGGTGGAAGGTTACCGCTCCCAGTTTGAGCCGTTTTATTCCGCGGCCACCGGGGCTCGCGCGTCGATGGATGCAACCCTCCGGCATGCGCTGTCGCTTTCCGTGGCTCCGGCCGCAGGTGTCATCGCGGGTGCATCGGGCACGGCCACGTTGTCGGTTCAGCAACCCGCCATCTCGCCCTTGACCATTTCACTTGAAACCGGCATCGGGCTCATTGGCGTGCCGCAGTCGGTGACCATTCCCGCGGGCGCGACTACCGTGACCTTCCCCATCCAGGGCCTGGCGGAGGGCGTAGACGATCTGACGGCCTCTGCCGGCGACAGCAGCTTCGAAACGGCCTATGCGCGCGTGCAGGTGTTGCCCGCGCCGGCCGTGACACTGGCGCCCGTCTCGGGAGACTGGCAGGTCATGAATGCCAACGGTACGCTGTTGCAGCCTATCGCCGTGCGCGTTACCGATCAGAACAATCTTCCGTATCCCGGCGCGCAGCTCCACGCCCTGTCCGTCGGAGGCGGAACCGTGACGCCGCAGGTGGCGGTCGCCGATGCCAGCGGCCAGGCTCTATTTCAGTGGATGCCGGCAACGCCCGCTGCGCAGTTGCAGGTAGCGGTGAGCGGCTCCTCGCAGAGCCTCATGGTTCATGTTCTGCCGCCCACCAGCTTCACATCGGCGGGTGTCGTCAACTCGGCCTCCGGGCTTCCCGCCGTCGCGCCGGGCGAATTGATCACCATCTCCGGGACCAGTCTCTCGGGTGGCGAGATCTCGCAAGCCGGAATGCCGTGGCCCACTGAGCTTGCCGGCGTCAGTGTGTTGTTCAATAACGAGCCGGCGCAGTTGCTCTCCGTCAGCGACTCGCAGATCAACCTGATCGCTCCGCTGGACCTCGTTTCCGGCGCGGTGACCCTCACCGTGAATTCCGGCCCCGGAACTTCGGCCAGCTTGAACGTGACCGTGACACCCGTGGCTCCTGGCATCTTTTCCGGCGCTCAGACCAGCTTCGGCAACGTGATGAGCAGTGGAGCCTCGGTAACCACCACGCAGCAATCCGTTTCCCCCGGAGGTACCATTGAGATTTATTGCACAGGCCTTGGCGCGGTGCTGCCGAATAGCGCAGGACAAATGCTTACCGTCGCGCAGCCCCAGGTCTCGATTGCCGGGCTTCCGGCGACGGTTCTATCGAGTGCTCTTGCGCCTGCTTACGGAGGCGGCGTGTACCAGGTTAGCGCCCAGGTTCCGCAAAACGTGCCCGGCGGCACCCAAGACCTGGTGCTGACGGTTGACGGTGTTTCCAGCAACTCGGTGAAGGTGGTCGTCCAGTAAATGTTCAGTTGGCTCTCGTCCGATCCGCTCCCCGTGGGATCGAAGGCGCCGGAGTTTTCACTTCCCGACGAAACCGGTGCATCGGTCTCGCTCGCTTCGCTCCGCGGCAGAAACGTCGTGCTGGTTTTTTATCCCGGTGATGACACTTACACCTGCACCCAGCAACTATGCGAGTTTCGCGATCGCTGGGAGCAGGCGAAGCAGCGCAATGTAGCGGTCTACGGTGTCAATCCGCAGAAGGCCGGGAAGCACCAAAAATTCCGCTCGAGGTACAATTTTCCCTTTCCTCTGCTCGTGGACAAGGGCCAGGAGATCGGGAAGCTGTATCACACCAACGGCCTGATCGTGAAGCGCACCGTCTACCTCATCGGGCCGGATGGCACCATTCTGTACGTCCGGCGCGGCAAGCCTGCTCCCGAAGAAGTGCTCGCCGCCGCCAAGTAAGCGCGCTTCCTCTTTCGCAAAAACCGGTAGTGGGGCTTTAGTGTGGAGATGTCAAAAGCGACAGCCGGGGAAACGGGCTATTTGCTGGCTTGCGGGGTGGGGACTTAGCTGCCTCCTAAGCAGGATGACGAATCGCAAAAACGCGACGCTGCGCCAATGGTGCAAACGGCTCACGGGCCTCACGCTGGCCTTCTCGCGGAAGTGGGAAAATCTGAAGGCGGCGCTCGCGCCGCATTTCGCACACTATAATCTCTGTAGGATTCATGGTTCGCTGCGAATCACACCTGCGATGGCAGCGGGAATCACGGATCACGTTTGGAATTGCAGTGAACTCATTGACGCTTAATCTCCCGTCCGTTGAGCAGCGGTTTATTTTTTCAGGGACCGTGACAATCACTATCGCCGTATATCTGCTTTGCACGGCCAAGTCCCGCCTGCGGCGCATCATTGGCGTTGTCCTGTTTCTCATGGCACTTGCTTTGTTTTTCGGATCAGTTGATATCGACTTTGCGAGTCGGCGCATATCCACTCTATGACCCCACTACCAAAAACCGCTGACGCCGGAGCCGGCTTTCGTTGATAATAATGTGATGCTTCAGGTGACGGGGCTGGTATCCCAATGAAGCTCCCGCGCGTCTACCCGATTTTGGACACTCAATTACTGTCGACGAAGGGCTGTGACGCGGAAACAGCCGCCATCGCCTGGCTGGATGGCGGCGCGCGCATCATGCAGTTCCGCCACAAGGGGCCGTGGACCCGCGAAGTGTTCGATCAGACCGCGCGCATCGCCGCGCAATGTC
>JASHOO010000122.1 GCA_030041035.1 Bryobacteraceae bacterium
TGGGGTGCCGTTGTGGTGACGCTGTTGCTGTCGCTGTGGTGGAAACGCGCGCTCGACCGCCGGCATGCCTACCTCGAGCAGAAGGTTTTGACCATCAGACCCGATATCCTGCCCCAGGAACCGTAGCGCCGCTAAACGCGATCTCCCGGCCGTTCGTCCGGTTTCGCCCGAAACAGCCGGTGGGCATAGATCGCCAAAATGGCGAGTACCGCGGCCCAACAAAACAAACCCAGCAGCGCATGGCGCAGCTCCCATGGCCGCGTCAGGACATTCGCTAGATACCACGGGAGGCCGCCGCACCAGTCGTTATATACGATCAGCACGAACGTCCCGGCAGCCGCGTAGAAGAACACGGTCGGCCAAATTCCCAGCGCCAGCACCCAGGGCACCAGCCAGGCCAGGTATTGCATGGCGAATCCCGGCGTCAGAAACAGGAAAAGGAAGGCGATCGCCCCGCATTGCAGGAACAACGGCGGCTTATTTCCGCGCATGTTCACCGCCGCCGAAAGGCAGAGGATCGCGGCCAGCACAAGAAACTTTCCCGTGGCATCGTATTGGTGGAAAAGCCAGGACCAGCGTCCCTCCCGGCTAAGAACGGAGAACAACGAAAAGCCCCACAATCCTGGCTTGCTGCTATAACCCAGCATGGTCTTGGCGATCGCCAGCGGTTCCCCCAGCAGGTAAGGCAGGGAGCAGGCAACGAAGACAGCGGCGAGCGAGATGAGATAGCGAAGCCGCTCGCGCGTGGCCGGCAGGTACAGCAGGACGGCGGGGATGAAAATGACCGGCACGATCTTGATATTCAGCGCCATCCCCATGGCAGCGCCCGCCGCCCAGAGAGAACGGTCCGACTCGATCAAATAGATCGATAGAAGAACAAACGCAATCATCACCGGATCAGTGTTGCCGTGGAAACCCGAAGTGACTACCGAAACCGGACAGAGCGCCATGGCCAGCAACTCAAATAAAGGCTGGTTCGGACGCGGCAGAAGCTTCAACAGTCCTGCGGCCAGCAAAAGGCTGATCAAATCGGCAATTGAGCTGGTAAACCTCAACCAGAACCGCAGTGGCAGGCCCGACACTCGCGACAGCGCGTCCCAGGCACGGAGCACCGTCAGCATGAACGGGGGATGGATGAACGGTTGATTGGCGTAGACAACGCCATCGGAAGAAGCGTACGAAATACCATCGCGATAAAGCGCCGCGGCTCCCTGGCTCTCCACTTTCGCCAGATCGCGCTCCCACGTCATCACATCGTTCGTTCCGTAGGTGGTGAGGGCAATGACAGTTTTGAGCGCCAGTGCGAGCACAGCGGCTGCAATTGGCATCCACAACCGCCACCGTCGCGCCGTGACTCGTTTCAGCGGCATCTCTTGCCAGGGTTCCCCAATGTCAGGCCGTTTTCACCATAGCAATCCGGCGTCGTGGAAGTAAGTTAACCGAAGTTAGCCGGCTGCCACTATCAGCTTGCGGGTTCGTCCTGCCGAATGCGATAGATGCTGACTTCCCCGGCTTGGTGCACCAACTCGAAAATTGAGTGATCCGCGAGCATCTGTTCCATGAGCCGCCGGGCCAGATCCGGATCTGTCTCCAGAAGGAAATCCGACTGGGCCAGCAGCAGATAATGCAGGTGATTTCGTGCCGCAAATTCCGTGATGGAGTGGTACCGGTTGGCCAGACCCGAGAGATCGTCGTGATACATCAACTTCGGTGGAGTCGGAAAGCTGGATGCGGGCTGGAACGTGTACAAATACGCCATGGCATCTTCGGAAGTCACCAGGCCCGAAGAAGGTGGCACGTTTTGACCTACCCATGCGTAGGCTTCGCGCCTGCTGGCCAGTTCCTCACGGTCTCGAGAAACCAGCCCCGTCAGAAGACGCAGAGGGAAACCGTAAGTGGACAGCAAACCAACCCCCACCATCGCCATCACTCCCACGCACGCGGACGCCGCCGCCAGTCGCTTGGGAAACGCGGCGCTGGATAACCATTCGCCCGCTTTCCGCATCAGACTCCGGATTGCGGAAGTAAAGCCCGCGAGCAGCAGGGGCAGCAAGGGCAGTGAGAATCGTGGCCCTGGCGGATAATGCCAGATGAGCAGCAGAGGCAGCATGGCCAGCCCGAATATGTAGTAGAGGCTCAGCTTCTGCGTGCGGCGCGCCAGCGCCACCACGCCGTAAAAGGCGATTAGCGCGACGAGGCAGGGGAAAAGATGCCCCAGCGCTGAGCCAAAATCCGGCATTGCGAGCAACTCTCCCAGTCCGGTCAAAAGCACATTGAGGTTCCGCCACACCAACTGCGGTAGATCCGGCCATGACACGTTATACAGACGGTAGCCGGTGTAATCAGTATAAAAAGCCGCCACGTCATCGACCGCTGGCGACAAATGCTGATGTACCCACCATTGCCAGCCCAGAACGCTCGGTGCCATGCCCGCCACGAAGAGCAGCGCGCGCTGCCGGTCCTTGCGAAACAGAAAGAGCGCAGGTCCGGCCAGCAGCAGAGGCAATGCCGCGGCCTTGATCAGGTACGCCGCTCCGGCGGCGCAGCCGGAAAGCGCGGCCGTCCATGTGTGCCGCGACTCATCTGCCAGCAGGATGCTGCCGATCAGCACGCTCGTAAACAGCAACTCGGGCATCAGGCTGATGCTGAAGTGCACCACGTGTACGTTGAGCGCGAGCAGACCGCACAGCAACCAGGCGTGAGCCTCACCCAGGCCGAGCCGCTGGTAGAAGACTCTCGCCAGGATGAGCAAAAGCGGCAGCGTCAACCATGAGAAAAGGGCCGCGTAAGGGAGATTCTCCGGAAAGTGTGGCTGCGCCCTCCAAATCAATGCCAGCATCGCCGGGTAGACCGGCGGATACTTCGTCTGCCAGGGCCGGTACGGCAGGCTCAAGATCCGGTAGCCGTGGCCCGTGGCCAGCGATTGCGCGGTCACCCAGTAGATGCCGTCGTCTTGCAAATGACCGAGCTGCGGCATGTCCCGTGACTGCCAGGCGACGTAACCCGACGGAACCAGCAACAGGCCAAGCAGGGCTGCTCTCAGTGCCAGGCGCGAAAAACGGTGCATTCCTCCCTCGACCGTTTTCACCATAGCAATCCGGAAACGCGGAGGTAAGTTAACCGAAGTTAGGAAGCAAGGGCCGAACTACGCGATGAGGATGCTGCAGAGGTTCCAGACGATCAGGGCGGCGTACCAGTAATTGATCCAGCGCAGAAGATGCGGGCGGTGCAGCGCCACGCACAGGCCCGCCAGGCTGAGGGCCATAATCTTCGATGCCGCCACCGCGAATCCCGGGCCTAAATGCATTAGCGAGCGCACAAATGGGCTGGCCTCCGCGACGCCGAGCTTGAAACCGACCAGCGTCGTCAGAAAATCCAGAATCTGCAGATAGAGGAAAAGCTTGACCGATACCCTTACGTCTTCCCGGAGACTCGGCATCATATAGAAAAGACCTCGAATTATTTGACCCAAACCGCCCGCACGATCAGAAACGCAATCGACCCCAGCGCTATGGCGACGCCGTGCGGCATGCGCATGCCTGCGGCGCTCCTCACATCCAGTTCCGGACTGCTCTGGTACGGAGCCCGAAAGTGCAATATCTCATTCAAAATCCAGCCGATGTTCCAGAACGTTTTGCGAATGCGCCCGGCGAAAAGCAGCGCGATAGCCCCCAGCACGCCGCCGATGATCGCTGTCAGCACGAACACCGCGAGCCAGTTACCCCATCCGACAATCGATCCCACCGCCGCCATCAGCTTGGCATCGCCCGCTCCCATAGCGCGCAGAAGATATAACGGAAAATAAATCAGCAGCGCCAGACCCATCCCCAGTGCCGCACGCACCAGGCCCGTGGCTTGCATCCCGGCGATAGCGAACAGCGCCGTGTTCAGCCCAAAGCCCAGTACCAGCCCGGCAAGCACCAGCCAGTTGGGGATCCGGCGAAAGCGGAAATCGTAGATGGCAGCCGTCACGACAAGCAACACAAGCACTCCCTGCAAAATGGGGTGCACCGGTGGAAACATTCAGTCGAGTCCTCAAATATACCTTAGTTAGCATCGCAAAGTTATCCGGGGAAATACACTAGAGATTTCACCCGATGCCTCCGCCCGGCCCACCCGGCATTTGGAAATTGCAGATAATAACCCTGTGGAGCAAGCTCGCGAGTGGATTCAGAACGCCTCCAGCGTTGCCGTGCTGACTGGCGCTGGCATCTCCGCCGAGAGCGGCGTCCCCATCTTCCGCGGCGACCAGGGCCTGTGGCGCGAGTATAAGCCGGAGGACCTGGCCACTCCCGAGGCCTTTATGCGCGACCCGCGCCTGGTCTGGGAATGGTACGATTGGCGCCGCCAGGTCATCGCCAAGGCGGAGCCGAACCCGGGTCATCGCGCACTGGTCGAGCTCGAATGCCGCAAGCGCCGCTTCAATCTCATCACACAGAATGTCGACGGCCTCCACGACCGCGCCGGCAGCGGCCGCATCCTCAAACTTCACGGCGACATCTGGCGCCTGCGCTGTCTCGAATGTCGCGCCGATTGGCCCGACCGCCGCGCTCCGCTCCCCAAGCTCCCGCCCCATTGCCGCTGTGGCGGGCTCGCGCGCCCCGGCGTAGTCTGGTTCGGCGAGCCCCTGCCCGACGGCATGTGGCTCGAAGCCGAGCACGCCGCCAGCGATGCCGAGGTGCTGCTGGTCATAGGGACGTCCGCCGTGGTTTATCCCGCCGCCAGTCTGGCCGGCATCGCCCGCAGGACCAAAGCCAGGATCATCGAGATCAACATGGAAGAAACGGCCATCTCGCACGAAGTCGATTGCTCCCTGCGCGGTCCCGCAGGCGAAATCCTGCCCCGCCTCATCGCCTGAGTACTGTGCACGACAACATCGACCGCCTCTATGACCAGCGCACCTCTCAGCGCTGGAGCCGCCGTCTGGCCAGGTTGTTGCGGCCGCCCGAACCCCTCATCGGAAATCCGCGGGAATTCCAGATCGATGCCCCTCTCGGCCGCTGGAATCTCTACATCGGCGGCGCCGCCGCGCGCGTCGACGGCTACATCAACCTCGATCTATTTCCGCTTCTGGGAGTCGATGTCGCCGCCAACGCCGAAGCGCTTCCGTTCCGCAGCGCTGTCTTCCAGCGCGTCGAATGCGACGCCGTCCTCGAACACGTCGAGCGCCCCGAACTCGTGATGCACGAAATCGCGCGTGTCCTCGCTCCCGGCGGCTTCGCCCACATCGTCGTGCCCTTCTGCCATCCGTTTCACGAATACCCGCGCGACTTCCGCCGCTTCACTCCCGATGGATTGCGACAGCTCGCCGGCCCGCTTGAGGTCGTGGCCGAAGGCTGGCGTACCGGTCCCACCGCAACCCTTCTGGTCTTCATCCTCGAATACGTGAAAATCTGGTTGCCCTGGCGCCCCGCCCGCGCCATCGCGCATGGTGTCCTCGGCTGGCTGCTGTTTCCGCTTCGCTATCTCGATCTCGTGCTGCTGCGCACTCCCCGCGCCCGCCAGATCGGCAACCACTGCTACATCTGGCTGCGGAAATCAGATCAGCATGCCGATGGTTAGCCCCCGTAGATCCTCCAACAGCAGATCCGGCTCGAGCGCCGCCAGTTCCTCGCGCGTTGAAATGCCCGTGTACACACCGATCGCTTGAATCCCGTTCGCCCGCGCCGCCAAAATATCGCTCGGCGCATCGCCGATGAGCGAAATGCGCGCGTCTCGGTCAATCCATCTCTGCTCACGCGCATGCTGAATGGCTTCACGCGCCAGCGCCGCCCGGTCAGGTGCCGCACCCGCAAACGCGCCGAAACGGAAATACGGCCGTAACCCGGAGCGCTCCATCTTCTTCCAGCCAATGCGCTTTAGATTGCCCGTCACCAGCCCCACCGGCACGCCGCGCCGTTTCAAGCCATACAAAACGCGCCGCACACCCGGGCAGGTTTTCGTGCGCAGATCGGGACAGCGCCGCACATAGATCGCCTGCGCACGCTGCATGATTGCAGGCAAATGCCGCTCCACGAAAGCTCCGGATTCGCCGGCATCGCACAGCATCCGTGCCAGTATGTCGGTATCGAGCATGCCGTGCACCGGAATGTGATCCGTGGTCGTATCGAGCCCCGTAACGGCGCGCACCGCATCCGCCAGCGCGTCGCGGTGATGCGGCCCCGCGCGGCGCAACAGCGTGCCGTCAATGTCGAACAGAACCAGGGCGGAAGATTTTCTGCGGGTCACTGCCTTCGCCTCTTACAATAGCAATTGTGCACGACCCCAAATTCCACGTGGGATTGATTCAGATGGCCTGCTCGCGCGACCCGGGCGAGAACCTCGCCAAGGCCGAGTGGCGCATTCGCGAAGCGGCAGGCAAGGGCGCGCAGATCATCTGTCTCCAGGAGCTGTTCCGTTCGCAATATTTCTGCCGCGAGGAAGACGCGCGCCTCTTCGATCTTGCCGAAACCATCCCCGGCCCGTCCACCGAGTCGCTTTCCCGTCTCGCCCACGATTTGAACGTCGTGGTGATTGGCTCGCTGTTCGAGCGCCGCGCGCCCGGCGTTTATCACAATACCGCGGTCGTCATCGACTCGACCGGCGCCCTGCTCGGCCTCTACCGCAAGATGCACATCCCCGACGACCCGCTCTACTTCGAAAAATTCTATTTCACGCCCGGCGATCTCGGCTTCCGCAGTTTCGATACGCGCTATGGGCGCGTCGCCGCGCTCGTCTGCTGGGACCAGTGGTATCCCGAAGCCGCGCGCCTGGCCGCACTCGGCGGCGCCGAGATCATCTTCTACCCCACCGCCATCGGCTGGCATCCATCCGAAAAGGCGCAACTCGGCGGTGCGCAGCACGATGCCTGGCGCACCATCCAGCGCTCCCACGCCATCGCCAATGGAATTTACGTTGCCGTCGTCAACCGCGTCGGCTTCGAGGGACCGCCCGACCACGGCCTGGAATTCTGGGGAGCTTCTTTCGTCGCTGATCCCTTCGGCCGCATGCTCGCCGAAGCCTCGCACGACCGCGAAGAAACGCTCGTCATCGAGTGCGACCGCCGCCAGATCGACGAAGTCCGCCGCAACTGGCCGTTTTTGCGCGATCGCCGCATCGACGCGTATGCTCCCATCACCAGGCGGTGGATAGATTGATCCCTGCGCAGCTCGGCTTCCGCATGCCCGCCGAGTGGGAGCCGCACGAAGCCACGTGGCTCGCCTGGCCGCATGAGAGATCCGATTGGCCCGGGAAATTTGGACCGATTCCTTGGGTTTATGGCGACATCGTGAAGCGGCTGGCGCGTGTGGAACGGGTTCGGATTCTGGTCGAAGACGCCGCGCTCG